>CALDNV010000444.1:0-2301 GCA_937914605.1 uncultured Neisseria sp. | reverse complement strand
TACTGTCTGCGGCTTCGTCGCCTTGTCCTGATTTAAATTTAATCCACTATATTTTAATACTTTAATGGTTTGAAAAAAGGCGGGCAAGAACGCCCACCTTGCAATTTATCTGCCTCAAGCGTAATGAATACCCAATACTTTGGCGTTGTGGCTGATGATTTCTTCGGCAAGCTGCGGGTTGTCGTTGAGCTTGATGCCGAAGCCGGGAACAAGTTCTTTCAGACGACCTTCCCATGAGGAAATGCGGCTTGGGAAGCATTGGTGGATGAGCTTGATCATCAAAGGTACGGCGGTTGATGCGCCGGGGGATGCGCCCAAGAGTGCGGCGAGCGAGCCGTCGGCGTGGGCGACGATTTCGGTGCCGAATTGGAGGACGCCGCCTTTTTCGGAGTCTTTTTTGATGATTTGAACGCGTTGTCCTGCGGTGATGAGTTCCCAGTCGTCAGGGTTTGCTTCGGGGTAGTATTCCAGCAGGGAGGCGAAGCGTTCTTCTTTGGTTTTGCGCAATTCGCCCAAGAGGTATTTGGTCAGGGGCATATTTGCCCAGCCGGCGCGCAGCATGGGGTAGAGGTTGTCCAAGTGGATGGACAGGGGCAAATCCATGAGCGAGCCTTGTTTGAGGAAGTTGGAGCGGAAACCTGCGTAAGGGCCGAACATGAGGTGGCGTTTGCCGTCCACATTGCGGGTGTCGAGGTGCGGGACGGACATGGGCGGCGCGCCGACGGAGGCTTGTCCGTACACTTTGGCGTTGTGTTGCGCAGCGGTTTCGGGGTTGCTGTTGCGGAAGAACAGCCCGGAAACGGGGAAGCCGCCGTAGCCTTTGCCTTCGGGGATGCCGGATTTTTGCAGCAGGGTCAGTGCGCCGCCGCCTGCGCCGAGGAAGAGGAAGCGGGTGCGGAGAGTGAGTTGTCCGTCGGGGTTGCGGGTGTCGCTGGTTTTGAGCACCCATGCGCCGTCGGATTCGCGTTTGATGTCGTCGACGTGGCGGTTGAACTCGGTTTTGACGCCTTTTTCGCGCAGGTATTGCACCATTTGGCGGGTCAGGCTGCCGAAATCGACGTCTGTGCCTTCGGCGGAGTAGTTGGCGGCGACGGGTTGTCCTTCTTTACGGCCGTTGATGACCAGCGGCGCCCATTCGGCGATTTTGGCGCGGTCGGTGGAGAATTCCATCCGTTCGAAGAGTTTTTGGGATTTGAAGGCGTCGAAACGTTTTTGCAGATAGTCGCAATGGTCGGTGTTCATGACCAGCGACATATGCGGGACGGTATGGATGAAGGAGTTGTCGGTGATTTTGCCTTCTTCGACAAGCGATGACCAGAACTGGCGGCTGATGTGGAATTGTTCGGCAATATTGAGGGCGCGGGTCGGGTCGATGGTGCCGTCTGCGCCGAGCGGGGCGTAATTGAGTTCGCATAATGCGGAATGCCCTGTGCCGGCGTTGTTCCAAGCGTTTGACGATTCCAACGCTACGTCTTCCAAGCGTTCGATAAGGGTGATTTCCCAAGACGGTTCGAGTTCTTTGAGCAAAACGCCCAAAGTCGCGCTCATAATGCCTCCACCCACCAAGACAACATCTGTTGCTTCAGCCATGGTTGTACTCCTAGAAACAGGCATATCCTGCCTTTATGATTATCCGTTGTATTACGAACGCCTGTTTCGGCGGTAAAACCTGCTGGCGCGGTGTTTTTGGCGTGGAAGATTGCGCGCGGGTTTTACGTTTTGAGCCGATGTTAAACCGTTCATAATATGTTATTGAGAATTTAGTGGATTTTTCTGAGAATTGCAAAGATTTTCTGTTTGGATTTACATAAACGCGGTTTGAAAAGGTCGTCTGAAACATTCAGACGACCTTTATTTATCAGGTGTTTGGCGGGGTTGAACCTGATTTCATTCACTTCTTAAAGACTTCAGATTGTCAGCAAGATGGACGTGTTTTGATGAAAAAATGAAGAAGAAAACGTTTCTTCAGGACGCGTCATAAGCTGCCGCTTTTTTGAGCAGTTTTGCCCTTGCCTGCGGCCATTCTTCGCGCAGCAGGCTGTATTCCACCGTATCGCGCACGCTGCCGTCTTTCCGCAGTTTGTGGCAGCGCAAGATGCCGTCTTGGTGTGCGCCCAGGCGTTCGATGGCGCGTTGGGAAGCGGTGTTGAGGTTGTCGGTCTGCCAGCAGGCGCAGCGGCAGTTTAAAGTGTCAAAGACGTAGTCGAGCAACATGATTTTGCAGGCGGTATTGATACGCGTACGCCGTGCCGACAGGGCATACCATGTGAAACCGATGTAGAGGCGGGGGATGGCGGGGTC
>CALDNV010000443.1:0-1094 GCA_937914605.1 uncultured Neisseria sp. | reverse complement strand
CTCTTTGAGCTAAGGCGAGGCAACGCCGTACTGGTTTAAATTTAATCCACTATACCGTTTCAGACGACCCCTCAAACAAGGACAACACCATGCAAACCGATTGCGACGTATTGATTGCCGGAAACGGGCTGGCGGCACTGACGCTCGCCCTGTCGCTGCCTGAATCGTTCCGCACCATCATTCTGTGTAAAAACCGGCTGGACGACACCGCCAGCCGTCATGCACAAGGCGGGATTGCGGCGGCGTGGTCGGGAGAGGACGACATCGAAAAACACGTTGCCGATACTTTGGAAGCGGGCGCAGGTTTGTGCAACGAAGCCGCCGTCCGCACCATCTTATCGCAGGGCAAACCGGCAATCGAATGGCTGCTGGCGCAGGGCGTGGCGTTCGACCAAAATAATAACGGCCTGCACCTGACGCGCGAAGGCGGGCACACCTGCCGCCGAATCGCCCACGTCGCCGATTACACGGGTGAAGCCGTCATGCAGAGCCTGATTGCCCAAATACGCCGCCGCCCAAACATCCGCGTTTGCGAGCGGCAGATGGCGTTGGACGTCCAAACCGAATCAGGTGCAGCGTGCGGACTGACCGTCCTCAACTGCCGAGCGCAAGAAACCTACCGCATCCGCGCCCGCCATACCGTACTCGCAGGCGGCGGCTTGGGGCAGATTTACGCCGCCACCACCACGCCGCCCGAATGCACGGGCGACGCCATCGCCATGGCGATACGCGCAGGCTGCGCAGTCGAAAACCTCGAATTTATCCAATTCCACCCCACAGGCTTGGCAAGGTCGTCTGAAAACGGCCGCACCTTCCTGATTTCCGAAGCCGTGCGCGGCGAAGGCGGCATCCTGACCAACCAATCGGGCGAACGGTTTATGCCGCATTACGACCGCCGCGCCGAACTCGCACCGCGCGACATCGTTGCCCGCGCCATCGCCGCCGAAATCGCCAAGCAAACGCAAGACTTCGTCTCGCTCGACATCAGCCATCAACCCGCAGCGTTCGTCCGCCGGCATTTTCCGTCCATCCATCGGCACTGCCTGTCCCAATGCGACTTGGACATCACGCGCCAAGCCATACCCGTCCGCCCC
>CALDNV010000442.1:0-4891 GCA_937914605.1 uncultured Neisseria sp. | reverse complement strand
TTCCCAACAGGTCGTCTGAAACGCCGATTCCAACCTAGTAAACACCATGCAAGACATCAAACCCCTGCTCGTTTTCGCCGCCGTCCTCGAACACGGCAGCATGAACGCCGCCGCTGCCGCGCTGGGCATGACCCCGTCTGCCGTCAGCCAGCACATCAACCGCCTCGAAACCCTGCACGGCATCAAGCTGTTAAACCGCAGCACGCGCAGCCTTTCGCCGACCGATGCCGGCCGCGCCTTGGGCGAATACTGCCGCCGCCTCGCCGCCACCCTTGCTGATACGCGTACCGTTATCGACGATCTCAAAACCGAACCCGTCGGCGAATTGCGTATCTCCCTGACTTCCAGCGTCATCGGTTCCCGCGCTTTTCAGACGGCGTTTGCAAGATTGCAAACCGAGTTTCCCAAAATCCGCCCCGTCCTCAATTTCAGCGATACCTTGGACGACCTGCAACACAATCAGACCGACATCGCCATACGCGGCGGCGACCGCGCCTTGGACGATCCCAATCTGGTCGCGCGTCATCTCGTTACCTGGCCGTACAGCATTTGCGCCGCACCCGATTATCTCGACCGCCATCCGCCCATCACCCATCCCTCGCAGCTTCATGCACACCGCTGGCTGCACTTCCTGCCCGTGCGCACGACCTTGCAACACGGCGGCGAAAGCTATTTCCTCGACATCGCCGACAGCATTGCCTGCACGCATCTTGCCGCCGTGCGCAGCCTGACCGAAAGCGGTTTCGGTTTATCTTTGCAAGTGGGCGGCGAAGTTCGGGAAAAAATCGCCCAAGGTCGTCTGAAAACCGTTTTGCCCGAATGGACGCTGCCGCCGGTCAGCCTCTATTTGGTGACGCCTTACCGCGTCCAGTCCGCCAAAACCGAAGCCGCCGTCCGTATCTTCACGGAAAGTTTCGCCAAGGAGGCAGAGGCATGAACGCGGAAAATTGGCGCGTTTACCTGATTTTGTGCGAAAACGGCGCACTCTACTGCGGCATCAGCAACCGCCCGCAAGAGCGGTTTGCCGCCCATCTTTCAGGCAAAGGCGCGAAATACACGCGGCTGAACAAACCCACGGCGATGCGTATCGTTTCAGACGACCTCTCCAAAAGCGAGGCGCTGAAACGGGAAATCGCGATAAAAAAACTGACGGTAGGGAAGAAGCGGGAATTGTGGGAAGCGGTGGCGGGAAATGCGGTTGCTTTAGAATAGCGGGTTTTGCCGCAAAATAGGCTTATGTCGGTAAGGGAAGAAACTTCTGCGGATGAGTAGGTAAAAATTCATATTGGATGTTATCATTCTTCATATCTTAAAGGGCTTGAGCCAAAATGAATGGATATTTAAGGAAAGATATGATTTTTTCTCAACTCAACCGCGCAATCTTATTCGTATTTTCACTCACGGCTTTGGCGGCTTGCGGCGTCGGACCGGCAGCTTCCCAAGAAACACTTGCTGATCAAAACAGCAAAAAAGAGCCTGCCGTATCATCCCAAAAAACCGACAAGGATAAGTGCTACATCAATTATCCTAGGGAACAGAAGCATTTGGCAGAGGCAGAATGTTTAACCTTGCCTATTTCATCTAAAACCTGGTTTCAATCCTACCCGAGACTGTCAAATGGTTTTCTGGATTTGAATAAGATTAAGGCGCCAAAGGATGTTAAAGAATATATATATGCTGTTCCAACAAGTGTCCCCGAGCATGCAAAAGTTTTGGGTGTGATTCCTTATAATGATTCATTTGCATGGCTTGTTGTTGCCATTAATGGAGAGTCGGAAGAATCTGAAGGAAATAGCATTGTTGAACAAAAATATGATATTTATCCGGTCAATAGAAAGGATGGAAGCATAGGTCAAGACCATACCGGCCTTCCAACTTTAGGTTCGATAGATGTGATATATGAATCATTCTATGACAATAAAAAATTGTTGCGCCCGCCCTTCAATTTTAAAAAAATAGATGGAATACTGAGTTATCATGTAGCAGATACCTTGTCCTTGAAGCCTCAGGGAAAGTGTATGATGGAATTTGAACTCAGCAAGGAGTTTGTATTGAAAACAGATAGGGTCTGCTATGAATTTCATCAGGGTAAAAAATCCATATCTTTTAAGGATAAGACGGTTTGGAAGCTAAATCCGGAAAGTATGGAATTTGAAGATCAAGAATTGTCATCAGAAAATTAAAAGCCGTATCACATTAATATTTTGGATTGATTGGAATCTGCCTCAAGGCGGATAAGTTTGTCAGCCGTATGAAACTGAAAATACGCGGACGGCGGGTGTTCAGAGTCTGCATAGTTGTTTGACTTTGAATGATTGAACCACCCTGAGAAGTCGTCTGAAAACGGGTATTCAACGGATGGGAAATAGAAATTTCCGTTGAAGTCGATATTTCAGACGACCTTGATAAATACCAGGTTCTAATTTAGATTTTATATATTAATTTAAAAAAATGTTATTTTATAATTCGAGGGTGGATGGGTTGTTAATCCTTATCATGCCCAATAGTTTGAAAGAAATATGGTTCTTCAAATTGGCAAGGTTCGTTGCCACATACATAAATTTCTTTTAAATAGCTATTTCGCTTTAAAATGGCATCTGTAGCACATTGCAAATATTCAAATATCCCCTCTTTCCCAACCTCTTTCTCTGGCAATATCAAGCATTCATCAAATTTGTTTTTATTCCATTGCCTTTGTTGATGAATTAAATAATTTCTTATATTTACATTTTTCTGCTTTTGAGCAATTGAATAATTATTATTTAATTCTTTCTGTGCCAATAGATATGACTTGGAAAAACATACAAGAATATCCTCTTGTGCTATGCTGTTTACATTACATGGTTTGTTTAATGCATCTTTATCAATAACTGTTTCAGGTAAATCTCCAAGTGTAAAAGTTGGGGCGAGGCAAATTGTAATAAATAAAGCTCTATTATTTAAAGTGATCAAAACGTAATCCTTTGTTTAATATACATAGTAGCAGGTAGATTATGATCCAAAAAAATTATCCAGTTATCTAAATATTTGGTTTCTACCTAAGCCTACACTTACTAAAATGGGTTAACAATACAATTATAGTGGATTAACTTTAAACCAGTACGGCGTTGCCTCGCCTTAGCTCAAAGAGAACGATTCTCTAAGGTACTGAAGCACCAAGTGAATCGGTTCCGTACTATCTGTACTGTCTGCGGCTTCGTCGCCTTGTTCTGATTTAAAGTTAATCTACTATATTACTTGCTAATAATGAGCAGAAAGACAGAGAAAACCGATTACGAACCATAGATATATGGCTAAGGAAATCAAACGGCGTCCGATAAGTTTATTCCGTAAAACAAATCCTAAAATTAAAGTAATGAAAACAATTGGTAAGCCGATATATATTAAATTGTCAAAATATATGCCTTGACCTAGATATGGGAAGATCAAGTAGACTCCAAAAATCCCGCCCATAAAATAAATCAGCATGCCTGGCCCTAGGAATAGAGCGGTAAGTATATGTGGCATTAATAAAATTGAAAGCCACTGTTTAGTTTTTGAATTCATTTAAATCACCAATATATAAAACTTTTTATATCGATAGGGTAAATAGGCCGGGTACTTCTGCAAAACCGTCAAATCGTCGAAATATGGGTTTTTGAAGCCAATCTACGCTTGCTTTTTCCCATTTCAATCAACGTGAACCGTCGCGCGGGAGTGCTATTAAAGGAGGAACAGGCGGGTCTTGATAGCTTTCGTCGATCTCGAAGCCTTCTGCGCGGGCTTTGTCTTCCATTTGTTTCCTTTCCTTTGCCAGTAAGCGGAACTGTTTATCCAAGGCTTCGCGGTAGCCCGGTTTGCCAAATTCTTCTTGTACATGCAACCGGAGGAAATCCCAATATGCCTTTACGGTAATTTGCAGAGCATACTGACCGTTTCCGTATTGGTCACGATACTGCTCCGAGCCATCCTTACCAAGCATAAACTCCACAAGCACACCCTCCGCATATAGAGTCCCTATCTGAGCTAAGTTGGGCAGTTTCTTCCATTCTTCAGGGGTTAGTTCAATAGCAGTGGGAATGCCGGTTATCGGTTTTGCTTTAATTCTACTGTTTTCCACTTCAAAAAAGGCGGCGGCATTTTTACGGTCGTGCTTAATCCTTGGTGCGCTGCGGGAAATCAAATCTGTCCAACCGGCTTGATGCATCTGCCTGATCAGATTGTAGAAATTATGTCTTGCTTCTTCGTCACTGACGTTGCTGCTTTTGCCGAGGTCAGAAAACATGTCAAATTGATTAACACCTAAGAACGGGTTATGACTTCGATTTTCATATGCGGTAATACTGCTTACATGAGGTATTTTAAAAGTATGTTTGCCATGTTCAAAAACAACGTTTTTTTTCTGATTAAAGTCTATTTCATATTGATTGACATTAAAAAACTCTGAGTCGTCAGGAGGTCCTGCATAATTTTCAGGAAATCTGTTAACAAAATGTTTGCTGGATTCCGGCAGGGTAATGGACACCGTGTCGGGCAGGTTGTCTTTGGGTGTCTCTTTTGAGAAAGGGATGCAGCCTCCTGATAAGAAGATGATGGCGGTGAATGAAATGATTTTATTTATCCAATTTTTAGGCATGGTTATCGTCCGTTTTTTGCGATTTAAATCTGCATTAAAGGTAGGCGCAAAGACAATAAGGCAACTGCCAATAATAATTTTTTCATTTTTTGTTTATCTTTGGGTTGGCGTCTATTTTTTAAAATACTGCTAGATGAAAGTCTGAACATAAATCAAAAAGCCCAAAAGGACAAATGGGTGATGATGAGTGGTAAAGATGTCGTGTGAATGGTTGGTTGGTCTAGTGGATTAACTTTAAACCATTACGGCGTTGCCTCGCCTTAGCTCAAAGAGAAC
>CALDNV010000441.1:0-5959 GCA_937914605.1 uncultured Neisseria sp. | reverse complement strand
ACTATCTGTACTGTCTGCGGCTTCGTCGCCTTGTCCTGATTTAAATTTAATCCACGATAAAGGGCTTCAAAGTGAATGAATAATTTCCAAATACTTTTGCTTCTAGGCATCTTTATGATGCTTCTCACCATCCTTCTCTACAAAAAAGGCTGGGTAAAACCCGTCAAACCCGCCGAATCCGACAGCCGTCCTCCGATTTTCTGGATTTCGATAACGGTCGTCGTCATGCTCGGCATCATTTCTTTAATCAGGTGGATGGGATGGTAATTGGCGAGAAGGGAAAGGTCGTCTGAAACCTCGATATTCGGATTTTCAGACGACCTTTTTGTTTGGCTTATTGGTGTTCCAATATTCCCATGCATACGGACAAACAGCGTTTCCGGGAAAGCGTATGACGCTGATTCGCTTTGTTTTGCGGTAAATTCTGACGCTGCCTTTTGGCTTGTTTAAATAATGGTTTACTAATGAAATAATAAAAATTATTTGCATTTGTGCGACTCCGTTTATAAACTCTTACTTTTAAGACAGGCAGATGGCGGTACTTTGTCAGACTTGGGATAAAGAGACGGCGGAATCAGATATCCGATAGATATTTTTGGCGTATCAGACAGTATTTCAAACCCGATATTTTCAAACAAAATTTCTACTGCCCTGTCCAAACGGGGTCGTCTGAATTTTTTAGAGAGGTTTGTCATGTCCGTCATGCTGATACCGATAGCCCTTTTCTTCTCTTTCTTCTTTAGGGTGTTGGACGGTGACACAATCATTTGTTTTAGCCGTAACAAGTTTTTCAGCCGCAAGCTTTTGTATTGCGGAACCGCGGGGCGTGTTTGTTTATCGCGTTGTCCGAGGGAAAGCCTGTGGTTCGGCCATGAAGGTTTCGATAGGCTTCATGAACATTTGCTGCATGTAAATTCGAATGCGGTGAAGGCAAAATGGGCTGGTTTTGGCCCTCATATGGATATTAAGTTTTAAGGTTTGTTTTATATATGTTGATTGCTTTTTTGATTATGTTGCGCGAGGGCATCGAGGCGGCTTTAATCGTCGGTATCGTCGCCGGTTTTTTGAAACAGTCGGGACATTCGCGGCTGATGCCTAAGGTGTGGCTGGGTGTGGCTTTGGCTGCGCTGATGTGTTTGGGCATCGGATACGGCATCCATTCGGCAACGGGCGAGATTCCGCAGAAGGAGCAGGAATTTGTGGTCGGCGTTATCGGTTTGGTGGCGGTGGCGATGCTGACTTATATGATTTTATGGATGAAAAAGGCCGCCCGTTCGATGAAGCAGCAGCTTCAGGATTCGGTTCAGACGGCCTTAAACCGCGGCAACGGCCAAGGTTGGGCTTTGGTCGGCATGGCTTTTCTGGCTGTGGCGCGCGAGGGGCTGGAGAGTGTGTTTTTCCTCTTGGCGGTGTTTCAGCAGAGTCCGACTTGGTCTATGCCCGTCGGCGCTGTATTGGGGCTGCTGGCCGCAGTGGTCATCGGCGCGCTGATTTATCAGGGCGGTATGCGTCTGAATCTGGCGAAGTTTTTCCGCTGGACGGGCGCGTTTTTGATTGTGGTGGCCGCCGGTTTGGTGGCCGGTTCGCTGCGCGCGCTGCATGAGGCGGGCGTGTGGAACCACCTGCAAGAGGTGGTGTTTGATTCTTCCAAATACCTGCATGAAGACAGCCCGCTGGGCGTGCTGCTCGGCGGCTTCTTCGGCTATACCGACCACCCGACGCAGGGCGAGGTGCTGGCGTGGCTGCTGTATTTGGTTCCGGTCATGATTTGGTTTCTGCACGGCAGCAGGCCCGCTGCGGTGCAGAGGTCGTCTGAAAGACATTAGGAACTGTCGACAGCCCCTAGTGGCGCTTAAAAATTCCGTATCCCATTCTTATCAACATGCCAAAGAGGTTTGAAATGAAAAAACTCAATATAACTGCTTTATCCGTGATGCTGGCTTTGGGTCTGACCGCGTGTCAGCCGCCCGAAGCGGAAAAATCCGCGCCTGCCGCGTCAGGTGCATCAAGCGCAAATGCCGGCGGCACCGTCAACGTCGGCGTGAACGACACCGCCTGCGAACCGATGGAACTGACCGTACCGAGCGGACAAGTCGTGTTCAACATCAAAAACAACAGCGGCCGCAAGCTCGAATGGGAAATCCTCAAAGGCGTGATGGTGGTCGACGAGCGCGAAAACATCGCCCCCGGACTTTCCGACAAAATGACCGTCACCCTGCTGCCGGGCGAATACGAAATGACTTGCGGCCTCTTGACCAACCCGCGCGGCAAATTGGTAGTAACCGACAGCGGCTTTAAAGACACCGGCAACGAAGCCGATTTGGAAAAACTCGCCAAACCGCTTGCCGACTATAAAGTTTACGTCCAAGGCGAAGCCAAAGAGCTGGTTGCCAAAACCAAAGCCTTCACCGACGCCGTCAAAGCGGGCGACATCGAAAAAGCCAAATCCCTGTTTGCCGCCGCCCGCACCCACTACGAACGCATCGAGCCGATTGCCGAACTCTTCAACGAACTCGACCCCGCCATCGACGCGCGTGAAGACGACTTCAAAGACAAAACCGAAGACGCGGCCTTCACCGGCTTCCACCGCATCGAACACGCCCTGTGGGTCAAAAAAGACGTATCCGGCGTGAAAGACATTGCCGACAAACTCATGAAAGACGTTGAATCCCTGCAAAAAGAAATCGACGCCCTCTCCTTCCCGCCAAACAAAGTCGTCGGCGGCGCGGCAGTGTTGATTGAAGAAGTTGCCGGCAGCAAAATCAGCGGCGAAGAAGACCGTTACAGCCACACCGACTTGAGCGACTTCCAAGCCAACATCGAAGGCGCGCAAAAAATCGTCGAACTCTTCCGTCCGATGATTGCCGAGAAAAACAAAGCCCTGCTCGAGAAAGTCGATGCCAACTTCAAACAAGTAACCGACATCCTCGCCAAATACAAAACCAAAGACGGCTTTGAAACCTACGACAAACTCAGCGACGAAGACCGCAAAACCCTTCAGGCACCGATTAACGCCCTTGCCGAAGACCTGAGCCAACTGCGCGGCACACTGGGCCTCAAATAAACTTGCCCCGCCCGTTTCAGACGACCTTTTGAGGATACAAGGGGTCGTCTGAAAACTTATCGCTGACAGCAGTTATGCCCGCGCGGCAATCGCAGACGTAGCGTGGGCTTTGCCCACGAACCCCCAAAGCCGTGTAGGTCGGATACTTGTATCCGACAAAGCAATCGTAGGTTGGGTCGAGACCCAACAAAACCTCTTCATTCCAACGTTTTGTCAGGTTTAACCACCCAACCTAACCCTACCGTCAGCCCTGTTGGTCGGATACTCGTATCCGACAAAGCACAAACCGCGACACACCTTGCCGTCATGCCAAACGTCGGATTCAAGAATCCGAGCTACATTCAGGACAAACCATGAGCCAAGACAACAACCCACAACCCGCCCAACCGACCAAACGCACCCTGTTCAAAACCGTCCTAGCCGCAGGCGCAGCCGGCGCGGCAGGCTGGTTCGCTGGCAAACAACAAGGCGAAACCGCCGCCGAGACCCGCCACAACGAACACTCCCCGCAAGCCTACCCCTGCTACGGCACGCACCAAGCCGGCATCACCACCCCGCACCAGCTCTTCGGCATCATGTGCGCCTTCGACGTAACCGCCAAAGACCCCAAACAACTCGAAAACCTCTTCCGCACCCTCACCGCCCGCATCGAATTCCTCACCCAAGGCGGCGAATACCAAGACGGCGACGAAAAACTCCCCCCCGCAGGCAGCGGCCTGCTCGGCAAAACATTCCGCCCCGACGGCCTCACCATCACCGTCGGCGTCGGCAGCAGCCTCTTTGACGAGCGCTTCGGACTCAAAGACAAAAAACCCCGCCACCTCCAAGAAATGCGCGACTTCCCCAACGACCGCCTCCAAAAATCATGGTGCGACGGCGACCTCAGCCTCCAAATCTGCGCCTTCACCCCCGAAACCTGCCAAGCCGCCCTGCGCGACATCATCAAAAACACCGCCCAAACCGCCGTCATCCGCTGGAGCATAGACGGCTGGCTGCCCAAAGCCGAACCCGGCGCCATCGCCGCCCGCAACCTCTTAGGCTTCCGCGACGGCTCCGGCAACCCCGACGTATCCGATCCCAAAATTGCCGACCAAGTCCTCTGGACAGGCATCGCCGCCAACAGCCAAGACGAACCCGCCTGGACGAAAAACGGCAGCTACCAAGCCGTCCGACTCATCCGCCACTTCGTCGAATTCTGGGACAGAACCCCCTTGCAGGAACAAACCGAAATCTTCGGCCGCCGCAAATACAGCGGTGCCCCCATGGACGGCAAAAAAGAGAACGACACCGCCGACTTCGCCAAAGACCCCGACGGCAAAACCACCCCCAAAGACAGCCACATGAGGCTCGCCAACCCGCGCGACCCCGAGTTCATGAAAAAACACCTGCTCTACCGCCGCGCCTTCAACTACTCCCGCGGCCTCGCCGCCAACGGCCAGCTTGACGTCGGCCTGATTTTCATCTGCTACCAAGCCAACCTCGCCGACGGCTTCATCTTCGTCCAAAACCTGCTCAACGGCGAACCGCTGGAAGAATACATCAGCCCCTTCGGCGGCGGCTATTTCTTCATCCTCCCCGGTGTAGAAAAAGGCGGCTTCCTCGCCCAAAGCCTGCTCAGCGCGTGAACACAGATTTAGGATAAACCAACCCGTAGCATGGGCTTTGCCCACGACCTTTCACCAAACATCCGAATCCAATTATCCCTGTTCATTCTGACGGCGCAGAGGTCTTATCCGTAAAGCTCTCTCTGCAAAAAGGTCGTCTGAAAACTAAGTATTCCGGTTTTCAGACGACCTTTCCGTCAAATAGGCACAGACTTGGGACAAACCGAACCCGTAGCGTAGGCTTCGCCCACGACCTTCCACTCAAACATCCGAATCCAATCATCTCTGTTTATTCGTGGATAGAACCCACGCTACGGGCGGCTTGGTTTTTAATCAGCATTATGAACCGTCATTCCCGCGCCGGCGGGTTTGCTGCATATTCTGAGGTGTTGCCACAAAGTGCCGCCGTTGCTTTTGTCTTGGCGGAGGTAGCGGTAAATGGTGCTGTGATGGAGTGTGATCCCGTGGTGTTTATGCAGGTAGGCGCATACTTGTTCGGGACTGAGTTTGCGGCGGATAAGGGTGTCGATGTGTTGAATCAGTTGCGAATCGAGCTTATAGGGTTTTCGCTGGCGCTGTTTGGTAATCCGGCTTTGCCGTTGGGCTTTTTCGGCACTGTATTGCTGTCCTTGGATGCAGTGCCGCTTGATTTCGCGGCTGATGGTGCTTTTTTGGCGGTTAAGCTGTTTGGCGATTTCTGTGACAGTGCAGTGGCGGGACAGGTATTGGATATGATATCGTTCGTCTTGGGTCAGTTGTGTGTAGCTCATGGCAATCTTTCTTGCAGGAAAGGCCGTATGCTACCGCATACTGGCCTTTTTCTGTTATGGAAAGTTGCACTTCAAATGCGAATCCGCCGAATACTGAAACATGAACGCACAAAAACACCCGCCTCACTCTATACCACCAAGACATTTGGCAGGCCTACACACAAGGGAAAGCGTTACCTCCCCGGTACGCCGCTACCAAGTCAGCCGTATCACCATCTACAGCGCACTTAAAGAAGGCCGAAAGGGGTAAGTAACAATATTGTAGGAATCGCCGAAACGTTACATTTTCTTTCCCTGCCCTTTGCCACGGTAACAAGATCGGTTCAACAAACAAAAACGCCCACTCCCTTCCGGGATTGGACGTTTTTTAGTTTGGCCATCGTATTCACCTTCAATTCCATGAATACGCAAATAAGGCTATTTTTTAGGTGATGAGACGGCGTTTTTAGCTTTTGGGTTGGCAGGTGCCGGGGCGACGGTTGCCTCCGCCTTCAGTTTGGAGAAGATGCCCTCACCGATAC
>CALDNV010000440.1:0-5947 GCA_937914605.1 uncultured Neisseria sp. | reverse complement strand
GAAACGCGGGGTTGTCGCAGATACGGGCGGCCTGTTCGAGGAAATAGGCGTAGATATAGCGGAAACCCGCGCCGCCGGTGCCGATTTCTTCCTGCATCCGCACGAGATGGCCGAGGAACAGCTTTTGGTATTTTGCATTTCGTTTGGCGGGCAGGGCTTCGATGTTTTTTGCCAACGTGCGGATGCCTTTTACGCCGACGAAAAAAACGGGCGGGAGCATTTGTTTGGCGTTTTTGCGTATGGCTTTGCGGATGATGGTGGGTAAGTCGGCCTTAACTTTTTCAGACGACCTGTCGTTTTCCAGCGTGTACATCATGCCTTTGGCGGCCAATACGCCTTTGGCGAAACGCGCCCGCTGCAAATCTTCGGCGGCGCAGCGCTGCACCGTTTCAAACACGGGGTCGCTGATAAGGTAGTCGCCGCCGTCTTTGCCGTACACTAAGAGATTGTGCGCGTTGAAATGGAAACGCATTTGCGGCGGGAAATACGGCAGCCAGAATACGGAGGTCTGCAAACCCGCCAGTTTGCCCGATGAAAGCGCGGCATCCAGCGCGTCTTGTCCCTTTTGGGCATTGGAAAATTTGCGGGCGGACAATTTCAGCCCCAATGCCTTGCAGGTGTTTTTGATGATGCCGCGCGGTGCGATGCGGTAGGAAACCAGCGGCATGCCGCCCAACTTGACGACGGGCAGCCAGACAAAGGTCAGCGCGTGGGCGATGCCGAAAATCATGGCTTCGTCCAAGTCGTAGCCGTGGTATTTGAGCAGCGTGGACATTACGCCGCTTTCGCAGTGGGCGGTATGCTGGTGTGGAAATTCGGTCATGGGGGTATCAATCGGGTGTCTGTTTAGAAGTATTTTTATGATTAGGCGGCTGTGTTTCAAACACAGATGAGGTCGTCTGAAAAACAAATCAGGGCAGGTTGCCGCCGTTAGCAAAGGTCGGTTCGCTTTAATCCGCGTCCGTCCGCTTCAATTCGTCTATGCTGATTTGCAGCGCGTCGGCGTATTTTTGCAGGGTTTTGTCGGGCAGCTTGGCGAAGATTTCGGGACGCAGGTGGCGGCGGAGCTGCCATTTCCATACGCCCGCGGCCATTGCCAAACCGGCTTCGTCGTGGCGGAAGCGGAACATATGGTAATACAGCGGCGAATATTCGCCCCGAGCCACTGCTTCGCGGGCGGCGCGGGTTTGTTCGTCGAGTTCGGCGACCGCCATTTCGGTGGCGTAGGCTTCGTCCTGCCAGCCGCTGCTGGTACCGGCTTCGTAACGCCCGTCGCGCGTGCCGTAAATGACTTTCAGATGTCCGTGGTAGCTTTCGCTGTCATCTTGCGGGATGTCTTTGATTTCCATAGTTTCAGACGACCTTTTTTCAGTTTGCTATACCGCTTCCAAAAGCATAAAGCAAGTTGAGAAACGCCCGCTTTCGGGAACGTAGCACAAAACTTTTTGACCGCGCTCCAATGGGAAAGTGCGCATAAATTCTTCAAGGATGATGTAAATCGATGCCGAGCCAGTGTTGCCTTTGGTGTAGAGGTTGGTAAACCATTTTTCCTGCGGGATTTCGAAGCCGATGTTTTTCAGGCCGTCTGAAAGGCGGTCGCGGAAAAAGCCGGAAGAATAGTGCGGCAGGAACCAGTCGATTTCGTCGGCGCGGATGCCGTGTTTGGCGGCGATTTGCGCGAGCGGTTTTTCCACCGTGTAGCGGACGATGTTTTCGTTCAATAGTTTTACGTCCTGCTTGACCGCCATCAGGCTGTGGCGGCGGCTGTATTCGGGGTCGGCGTGTTTCCAGCCTTCGAACACGCCGTCACGAAATTCTGCGCCGGCATACATACAGGGCGGCATTTCGTTGGCGTAGGAGAGCAGCTCTATCCAGCGGATTTTCAGGCTGAGGCCGTCTGAATTGGGGCGGTCGGACAAGTATGCCGCGCCCGCGCCGTCCGACAGCATCCAGCGTAAAAAGTCTTTTTCAAAACCGATTTCGGGGGAGGCATTCTCCAGCTTTTTATGGTCGGTTTCGTGTTGGAACACTTCGCCGCGCATCACCGCCGAAGCGTTTTCCGACGCAGCGGCGACAGCGTGGGCGTGTTCGCCGGTGCGGACGGCGTTGTAGGCGTGTTTCATCGCCGCCATGCCTGCCGCACACACGCCCGCCATGCTCAACACTTCACAGGAGGGCATATCTAAAAGGCCGTGTACCATCACGCCGTGGCCGGGCATGGTCTGGTCGGGGTAGGACGTGGCGCACGACAGGCTGGTGATGTCTTCGGGCTTGATGCCTTGTGCGAACAGCCGGCGGACTGCTTCGGCGGCAAGTTCGGCATTGGTATGCGTGGCGCGGCGGCTGTCGGGGTCTATGGCGTAGTGCCGCGTTTGGATGCCGTTGGAACGCAAAATCATGCGCCGAACGCGCGAGGGCAGCTCGCCCGCCATGCCGAGTACGGTTTCTATCGCATCATTGCCGACGGGCGCGTTTGGCAGGAAGGCGGCGGTACGGTTGAGGTAAACGTTTTTGAGTGTGTTATTTGGAATCATGGTTCTTTGTTATATGGCGAAACAAAATATGGATACTACGGCGTTGCCTTGCCTTGTTTTGTCTCACTATGATAAGTGGTCAGCCGATAAACCGCGCCGCGTAATCGCAGCTTGCGGTGAGCGGAATGCCGTGTGCTTCGGCATATGCCGTTAACGCATCCACCAGCATTCGGGCAATGCCCTGATTGCGGAAATTGGGCGAAACTTCGGTATGGTCCACGTCCCAGCTTCCGTTGTGTTCGGTATAACTGATGTAGCCTGCTTCCAAACCGTTGATGTCGATTTGGAAGCGGCGGCGTTCGGGGTAATGGATCACTTCGTGCATGGAGTGCTTTCTGTATTTGAGGCCGTCTGAAAAGCAAGACTGTCGTCGGCCGTTGCTGCAAAACATTTTGGTCGTTTTCAGACGGCCTCTGCCAACGTCGGTGCGGCTTCCGGCGTCAAGCCTTAACCGCTTTGGCGAGTGCCGAAGCTGTCAGCATCTGCGTGCCGAACCAGCCCCAATAAATGCGGTGGTGCTTGATTTTGCCGCTTTCCAGCCGCATCACTTCCAAAATATCCACCTGATCGCCGTCGGGTGTTTGGCGCGGGTATTCCCACACCAGCGTATCGCCCGCAACGAAATAGCGGCCGTCCCGATACCAGCGCACCAAATCGTTGGGGCGGCGGCGCGTGCCTTCCTGTAAGAAACGCAGGATTTCGGCCTTGCCGCACAGGATGCCGCTGTCGGTATCCATAATCGCGGGCACCAGCGGGCTTTCAAATACGGCGTCGTCGGCATACAGCGCAATCAGCGCGTCGGTGTCGCGGTTTTTGGCATATTCGTGCCAGTCGCGGTAAATGCGTTCAAAATCGTCCATATACAGTCTCCTTACAGGTTGCCGCCCGCAATCCGATTCATCCGCCGGAGGGCTGGCCGTAATAATCCGCCAGTTTTTTCAGACGGCCTTTAAGCAACGGATGCAGCAGTTTTTTCACCAATACGCTCACCGGTACCAACACCAGAATCATCGCCAGCAGAAACAGGATATAAAAACACAGCAGGGTGCGGCGAAGCAGGGGGGACACACGTCCGGCGGCCATCAGCAGCCTGCCCCACAGGAAAAAGCTGCGTCCGGCGGCTTTTTCGCTGAAAATCAGTTTTTCGTTCACCTTGGCCGCGCCCATGTTTTGAAACAGGGTTTTGTCCAAGGTTTTGTTTTGCAACAGGGTATCCCGCATTTTTGCGCCGAAGCGCGCCGCGTCGGCCAGCTCTCCGTCTGCGATGCCGGCGGAGGGTAGGGCGCGGAAGTATTGTTTGTCGCCCGACAGCAGCCATGCGGGGGTGGTGATGAAGCTGGCGGCGCTGTTGCATGCGTCGATTTTGACGATGTTGCCGATGAGTTTCGCGCCGTTGCGTGCCAAAAGCGACTTCATTTTTTCCTGTGCGCCCAACCACATATTGCGGCAGCCGATAAGCGTGACCACGGGTTTGCCGTTGAGCAGGCGGCGGGTTTCTTCCCGTTGCAGGAAGGCGGTAATCGGCTGCGCGGGCGAGAGGAACCAAACGGTATAAGCGATAACCACGGTGTCGTAATCGTCGGCGGGAATGGCGGGCGGCAGAATCGGCGCGGGTTTCAGGTGGACGGTTTCGGGAAAGGTGTTAAAAAACCGCCAAAACGACCACGGAAACGGATACGGCTCTTGCGGTTCAAGGTTCACGCAATCCACATGAACGCCGCCCTGCCGCAAAGGTTCGGCGAAATTCCGCACCAGTTCCGCCAGCTGTCCGGTTTGCGAGTAATACACCAGCAGCACTTTTTTCACGTCGTTTCCCATTATGTATTAACAAAAATTATTTGATGATTGGTTATTATAGCTTTTTTGTAAAATTATTTAAAGAACAATAGGGTGGGATAAATGGAGGTCGTCTGAAAAGGGCGGTAGGCGTGAAAGTGGAGGCAAATGGCATATCCTGAAATCACTGGGCTTAGGGCAAAAATATCTGCCTGATAAAATGCAAACCTGCGGCTTGCCATCCTCGCTCAACCTCTCATGCGGAGAGGAAAAACGCGGGCGGCAAGCCGACAGGTAAGTTCTTCAAAAGTGGACAGAATGACTTTGCAGGTTTGTCGGATGATGCCGCTTACAGGGCTTTTTTGGCAAAGTCGTCCAGCGGTTTGCCGGTTTGCACTTCTCTGAACTGCATCACGGTTTTGTCGCCTTGTTTTTCGTCCAATTCGATTTTGCGCACCACGCTGTCGCCGTTGATAACGATGTGATTGAAAATTTGGCGGGTAACGGCGGTTTTCGGCGTCAAATTCAGCGTCCATTGCTTTTCCGTGCCGGAGAGGGCGAGGTTGAATTGTTTTTCCAAGCCTTGCGTGTTGCCGCCGAGCAGGTCGAGGAAGAGCTTGATTTGCTGACTTTGTCCGACCTTGCCTTGGTTGGGGTTGGTCCATGCGCTGCCGTTCCACTGCATGATGCCGTCCGCACGCACGCGCAGGGTGGTTTCAAACGGTTTTTGCATTTGCCACAACAGACCTTTTTTCGGAATCAGGACAAATTTTCCACCCGTAACCATCGGTTTGCTCAGGGATTTCAATTGACGCTGCTGGGTAAACGCGCCCTGTACGTTGGACGGTTTTTGCAGGGTTTGGGCGAGTTCGGCGGTGGAAAACGCCCACAAGGCAGGGCTGGCAAGGGTCAGGAAGAGGGCGGTAAGTGTTTTTTTCATGTTGTTCCTTTTCAGGTTTGTTTTTCAGACGACCTTAAGGGTCGGGGTCGTCTGAAAACGGGAAGGTCAGGCAGGGGTAAAGGTCGGATGGGTTTGCACGGCATCCAGCCAGCTTTGCGGGGTCTGAAACTGCATCAGGCCGTCTGCCAGCGAAACGGCGGCTTGGGTGGTCGAAGCGCGGTTGAGCTTTTCGTTGGTTTGTGCATCATAAATCGTATAGTCGATGCGCAGGCAGCTTTCGATTTCGACGATGTCCATATCGACGCGGATTTTTTGGCCGAAGCGGGCGGGGCGGATGTATTTGAGGTTCATCTGCACGATCGGCCAGCTGTATCCCTGCCGCGCCATTTCATTGTAGTCGTAGCCGATGGCGGACAAAAAGGCGCAGCGGGCGGTTTCGAGGTATTTCACATAGTTGCCGTGCCAGACGATGTGCATGGCGTCCACATCGAAAAACTGGACTTCGATTTCAAAGCTGTGGCGGCAGTAGATGTGTTTTTTCATGAGGTTCCTTGTGTGGGGCGCAAGCGGCATAGATTATATAGCGGATTTGCCGCCAAACGGTAAGGCGTTGTTTGTGCGGATGTAATGTGGTGCGATGTTTGAGGTGTGTTTTATAGTGGATTAACTTTAAACCAGTATGGCGTTGCCTCGCCTTAGCTCAAAGAGAACGATTCTCTAAGGTGCTGAAGCACCA
>CALDNV010000439.1:0-1608 GCA_937914605.1 uncultured Neisseria sp. | reverse complement strand
TCTACATCGCCCTGTTCTGCTGCCTTGCGATACCATTGCGCCGCTTCTTCATAGTTTTGACGGACGCCCCGTCCATTGGCATACATCACACCCAAATTATATTGAGCTTCTGCAAGTCCCTGTTCCGCTGCCTTACGATACCATCGTTCAGCCTCTTGATAACTCTGACGAACTCCCCGCCCATTGGCATACATCACACCTAAAATAAATTGGGCATTTGCATCTCCCTGCACTGCTGCCTTGCTATACCATCGCGCCGCCTCTTCATAATTTTGACGGACGCCTTGTCCTTGTTCATACATCAACCCCAAATTTTTTTGGGCATTTACACTCCCCTTCTCTGCCGCCTTCTGAAACCACTTCATTGCCTCTACATGGTTTTCAAGAACTCTATACATCATGCCCAGATTATTTTGGGCTGAGAGATACCCTTTATCTGCCGAAGAGCGACACCATTCCATTGCCTTTTCATGGTCTTGATTAACACCTTGTCCTACGTAATACATCATACACAAATTATATTGGGCTTCTGCCTGTCCCTGTTCTGCCGCTTTGCGATACCACCGCACTGCCTCTTGATCACTCTGACGAACGCCTATCCCTCTCAAATACATCGAACCCAAAATAACTTGAACATCTGCCTCTCCCGCTTCCGCTCTTTGCACTATTTTCTTTAAATTCGGTACATCATCCGCCCAAGCTGCTTGCCCTATACCCAAAGCCAGCAAAGCAACCATCATTTTTTTCAACCATGTGTTCATTTCAAACTTCCCTGATGTATGTTCCATAAAAATCACGGCATTTTCAGACGACGGCTGAGGTCGTCTGAAAATGCCGTGATTCTATCCTTACTGTATTTAAAATGCTATTTTGCTACTTTAGCTGACTGTTACCAGCAGAAATATCGTATTGGGATTCTCCGCCATGGATTGAGTGCAAATGACTGCCACTTTACAGCAGCCTTTTCTATCAGGCAGCGGAAACGGGAAGGGATTCGCCTTTTTCAGACGACCTCAAGCAGGAAAGGTTGTGAAATACCCGTCCACACCATATTGCTTTAAAACGTTTTTCAGCTCGGGAATTCGGATTGCGGGATCGATTGCCATCGGCGGCATGGGCGGTTCTACGCCTTCTTCGTTTTGGTTGCGCATCCAGTCCGCCATCGCAAAAATGCGGATAAGGACGGGCTCGGCGAGGTCTTTGCCGATTTCCAATTCGTTCATGGCTTGGGCGAAACAAGCGACCCATTCGTCGCGCACTTGCATATTGACGGCAAAGGGCATGTGCCGCGCGCGCAGCATGGGATGGCCGTATTTTTGCTCGAACAAGGGCGGGCCGCCGAGCCAGCCGCTGAAAAATTCGTAGAGCTTTTCGCGAATCAGCGTCATGTCTTCGCCGTGCATCTGGCGCAGGGCGCGGTATTGCGGCTCGAGTTCCATCAAGTCGTAAAAGCGGTCGGTCAGGTTGCGCACGCCTGCCGCGCCGCCGAATGCGTGATACATAGTGTTCTTTCTTAAAGGTCGTCTGAAACGGGGATTTTATAGTGGCTTAACTTTAAACCAGTACGGCGTTGCCTCACCTTAGCTCAAAGAGAACGATTCTCTAAGG
>CALDNV010000438.1:0-12973 GCA_937914605.1 uncultured Neisseria sp. | reverse complement strand
CTCTTTGAGCTAAGGCGAGGCAACGCCGTACTGGTTTAAAGTTAATCCACTATAACGGATAAAGAAAGAAAAAATGCTGCCGGTTTTTAACTTTATTTGGCTGACGGTGGTCGCCATACTGGGCTTGATGCTTGTCGATATGACGTTGAGAGCTGAAAGACCGTTGTTTAAAGCAATGGCTGTCAGGTTCAATGTGTTTTTGCTGTGCTGTTTGGGCGTTCAGGCGTGGAGCGTGTGGATGGGGCAGCAAAAGTCGGAGGAGTATGTGCTTCGGGAAGATACGGTGGTAGATGGTTTTTCATTGCCTGCCGGAACAAAGTTGCATTTTCGGTGGAAAAAGGATATCGAATCTTACGAGTATGCAGTCTTCCCCAAGTCCGTCGAATGGAAGGACGTGATGATTAAGGCGGTGGAACGGAAGTTTTATGACCAAAATATGGGCGAAGGCGTCTTTCTGAAGCCGGCGGAAGTAGCCGATCGGAAACCGGTTTGGTCGGAAGGTTGGTTGTGCCGTGTGGACGCTGAAGATTTTGGGTGGAAGTATGTCGGTACGAAGGATAAGCGAACGCCTTCGCCTGACGATTACCGGCTGATGGGGTGTAAGCTGGATGAGTCTTTCGCGCTGCCGGTGCCGCAATTGGGCGAAAATGTGAAGCTCGGTTTGCATGAAGTGAGATACATTGAATCCGGCAAAGTTTGGCTGGCATGGTTGGCTCCTGAAAATATGCCTTTTACAGGTTTGATCACGCTGGACGATAAAAAGAATATTGTGGAAATAGAGATTGAACCCAAACAAACCAATATTTTGGGTTGCGTATTTGACAATGTTTCGTTGCTGACTTGGAATCGTGACCGGCCGGATATCTGGACGGTATCGGCCCGCCCGAAAGCGGAAAATGAATTGTTGGAAGAGAATAATGTGAAACAGCCGGAAACTTGTTGGGGGAGAAAACTTGTCTATCAGTATTAATCGGCAGGTCGTCTGAAAAGGCAGCAACCGACTGTTTTGTGTTCAATATTTTTTATCAAGGAAATCATGATGTCCGCTCCGCTTGAAATCGAAACCCACCCTTTCCCCGCCTTGCTGCCGTCGCAGGCGACGGTGATGATGATGGGGACGTTTCCGCCCAAGGAAGACAAACGCGCGATGCAGTTTCATTATCCGAATTTTCAAAACGATATGTGGCGCGTCTACGGGCTGGTGTTTTTTAATGATGCGGCGCATTTCCAGATGCCGGCTGAAAAAGCGTTTGATGCGGAGAAAATCAAGGCGTTTTTGCGCGAACGGGGGATTGCCTCCTGCCCGACCGTGTTAAAGGCGGTGCGGGAACATGGCAATGCGTCCGACAAGTTTTTGCAAGTGGTCGAAACCGTCGATTTGGCGGCGGTGTTGGCGCAGATGCCCGACTGCCGACATATCTGCACCACCGGCGGCAAGGCGACGGAAGTCCTGCTCGATATTCAGGGCGGCGGCATCAAAATGCCGAAAACGGGCGAAACCGTGCCGTTTCCGTTTGCCGGGCGGGATTTGACCCTGACCCGCCTGCCATCGACTTCGCGCGCTTATCCTTTGAGTTTGGCGAAAAAGGCGGCAGCGTATCGGGCGTTTTTCGAAATGGCGGGTTTGTGTGAAAAACAGTTATAATTGCCGACAATTTCCCTTTCAGACGACCTTCTTAAACCGAGGTCGTCTGAAAAAAACAGACAAGGAAGAAATCCGATGAAAAACTACCAAGCGCCCGACGAGAAGGGCTTTTTCGGCGAACACGGCGGACTTTACGTCTCCGAAACCCTGATTCCCGCCTTGCAAGAGCTGGCGGATGCCTATCAAGCAGCGAAAAACGACCCGTCGTTTTGGGAAGAGTTCCACCGCGATTTGAAACACTACGTCGGCCGCCCCAGCCCCGTTTACCATGCCGCGCGATTGTCTGAGCATTTGGGCGGCGCGCAAATCTGGTTGAAGCGCGAAGATTTGAACCACACCGGCGCGCACAAGGTAAACAACACCATCGGTCAGGCACTGCTTGCCCGCCGTATGGGCAAAAAACGCGTCATCGCCGAAACCGGCGCGGGTCAGCACGGCGTGGCTTCCGCCACCGTCGCCGCCCGCTTCGGCATGACTTGCGACGTGTACATGGGCGCGGACGACATCCAGCGTCAAATGCCCAACGTGTTCCGCATGAAATTGTTGGGCGCGAACGTGGTCAGCGTCGACAGCGGCAGCCGCACGCTGAAAGACGCGATGAACGAAGCCATGCGCGAATGGGTCGCCCGCGTGGACGACACGTTCTACATCATCGGCACCGCCGCCGGCCCCGCGCCGTATCCCGAAATGGTGCGCGATTTCCAATGCGTCATCGGCAACGAAGCCAAAGCGCAGATGCAGGAAGCCATCGGCAGACAGCCTGACGTCGCCGTTGCCTGCGTCGGCGGCGGCTCGAACGCCATCGGCCTGTTCCACCCGTATATCGGCGAAGAAAACGTGCGCCTCGTCGGCGTGGAAGCCGGCGGTTTGGGCGTGGACACCCCCGACCACGCCGCGCCGATTACCAGCAAGGCCCCCATCGGCGTATTGCACGGCTTCCGCAGCTACCTGATGCAGGACGAAAACGGCCAAGTTTTGGGGACGCACTCCGTTTCCGCAGGCCTCGACTACCCCGGTATAGGCCCGGAACACAGCCACCTGAACGACATCAAGCGCGTCGAATACACCGTTGCCAAAGACGACGAAGCACTCGAAGCCTTTGATTTGTTGTGCCGCTTCGAAGGCATCATCCCCGCGCTCGAATCCAGCCACGCCCTCGCATGGGCAGTTGCCAACGCGCCGAAAATGGGCAAAGACCAAGTGATTCTGGTCAACCTGTCCGGCCGCGGCGATAAAGACATCAATACCGTGGCGAAGCTGAAAGGGATTGAGTTGTAGGGATGATGTGAAGGTCGTCTGAAAACAAAAATATGATGATTCTCCCCAATTGTTACAGCTATTTCCGTATGGTATCCGACCACAATTGCGCCGATGAATTGACGCAATTGCTCGGTATCCAGCCGTTTTCTGTTACCCGATGTGGAGAGACGCATTTAGCTAATGGAATGCCACGCCCACAGCCGGCTGATTGGAGCGCATGGAATGGCTGCCGCCAAGATCAGCCGGTCAATGACGTAGAAGGGCAGTGCCTGCGGATTGTCCGCCAATTACACGGGAACATTGATGCACTTGCCCGATTCCGTCGGCAATACCAAGCAAAATTTTGGTTGGAAATTGTCCCTGAATATGTTGTGGATGCAGAACAAAATCCCTATATAGGATTTAGTCGGGAAATCATAGAATTTTGTTATCTGACGGGTACGGAAATAGACGTCGACGTCTATCATTACTGCAATTTCTGCGACTCTGATGAAGGATCAAACGGTACGCTGCATTAATCTGCCTTCATTGACCTGAATTTGTCTTTTAATGTCTTTGGTTTTGGGATATCGACAGAATATAGGGCGTATTCATGTTCACGCCGTGATTAGCTATATCGCCTGATACTCCGAAAACAAGCCGTTTGAAAATCCGCCTTTCAAACGGCGTTATTTTTAGGCTGCCTGATATTTTTCTGCATACTATGCCGGATATGAACCACATCACCGAAAACAGGTTTTCAGACGACCTTTCTCTTATCCGATAGGGACTTTTCAGGTTTTCATCTAATCAGAGTGGGTTAAAATAGCGGAATTTGATATAAACCCTTCTCAGAAAATATGTTGCCCGAACACACTTCCTCCCTGCTCGATTTTGACCGCGCCCATCTGCTCCATCCCTATACGTCCATGACCGACCCGTTGCCTGTTTATCTGGTGTGCCGTGCGGAGGGCGTGCATATTGAATTGGCGGACGGTACGCGGCTGATTGACGGGATGTCGTCTTGGTGGTGTGCGATACACGGCTACAATCATCCCGTTTTGAATCAGGCAGTTGAGGCGCAGATTAAACAAATGTCGCATGTGATGTTCGGCGGTTTGACGCACGGGCCGGCGGTGGAACTGGGCAAGTTGTTGGTCGGGATTTTGCCGCAGGGGCTGAACCGTATTTTTTATGCGGATTCGGGTTCGGTTTCGGTAGAAGTCGCGCTGAAGATGGCGGTGCAATACCAGCAGGCGCGGGGTTTGACCGCGAAGCAGAATATTGCGACGGTGCGGCGCGGGTATCACGGCGATACTTGGAACGCGATGTCCGTCTGCGATCCGGAAACGGGAATGCACCATATTTTCGGCAGCGCTCTGCCGCAGCGTTATTTTGTCGATAATCCGAAAAGCCGTTTCGACGATGAATGGGACGGGGCGGATTTGCAGCCTGTCCGCGCCTTGTTTGAAGCGCATCATGCGGATATCGCCGCCTTTATTTTAGAGCCGGTCGTGCAGGGCGCGGGCGGCATGTATTTTTATCATCCGCAGTATCTCCGTGGGTTGCGCGATTTGTGCGACGAATTTGATATCGTATTGATTTTTGACGAAATCGCCACCGGATTCGGGCGTACGGGCAAGATGTTTGCCTGCGAACACGCGGAGGTCGTACCGGATATTATGTGTATCGGCAAGGGCTTGAGCGGCGGCTATATGACGCTGGCGGCGGCAATCACTTCGCAAAAAGTCACCGAAACGATTTCGCGCGGCGAAGCGGGCGTGTTTATGCACGGACCGACATTTATGGCGAACCCGCTGGCGTGTGCCGTTGCCTGCGCTTCGGTCAAACTGCTTTTGTCCCAAGATTGGCAGGCAAATATCCGCCGCATCGAAAGCATCCTGAAAGGTCGTCTGAAAACCGCATGGGACATCCGCGGCGTGAAAGACGTGCGCGTCTTGGGTGCTATCGGCGTGATCGAGCTGGAAAAAGGCGTGGATATGGCGCGTTTTCAAGCAGACTGCGTGGCGCAGGGCATTTGGGTGCGCCCATTCGGCAGGCTGGTGTACCTCATGCCGCCTTACATTATTTCAGACGACCTCTTGACCGAACTTGCCGACAAAACCGTACAAATCTTGAAGGAACACAGCAAATGAAAGGCGTTTACTTCGTCAGCGGCATAGACACGGACATCGGCAAAACCGTCGCCACCGGCGTGTTGGCAAAACAATTGTTGCAGCAGGGCAAAAGCGTGATCACGCAAAAGCCCGTGCAAACCGGTTGCCAAAACATTGCCGACGACATCGCCGTCCACCGCAAAATCATGGGCATACCCATGCAGGAAGCCGACAAACAGCGGCTGACCATGCCCGAAATCTTCAGCTATCCCGCCTCGCCCCACCTCGCCGCCCGTCTGGACGGCAGGACTTTGGACTTGAACAAAATCCGCACCGCCACGCAGCAACTGGCGGCACAATACGAAATTGTATTGGTCGAAGGCGCGGGCGGATTGATGGTTCCGCTGACGGAAAACCTGTTGACCATTGATTATATTCAGCAACAGGCTTATCCCGTCATTCTCGTTACCAGCGGACGGCTCGGCAGCATCAACCACACCCTGCTCAGCTTCGCCGCGCTCAAACAATACGGCATCAGCCTGCACAGCCTGATTTTCAACCACATCCACGACAGCCGCGACGAACACATCGCCCAAGACAGCTTGGCGTATCTAAAAGGTCGTCTGAAAACAGATTTTCCCGATGCGGAGTGGATGGAGTTGGATAAGGTAGAGACGGACGAAAGGTCGTCTGAAAACGATTAAAAGTGGCGGAGCATTGCTGCTAAACGAAACTGCGCTGTCGCTGGAGATACTGACGGAACTGGGGTTCAGCTTGTGCTTGCTGTATGATTCGTCCAAGCAGTATTTCCAAGGGACTGAAGTTTTTTGGGTTCGTTGTTAATGTGCCTTGGGATTAAGGATAAAGGGAGTAACACAATGTCTTTGGCAGTAAGAAATGGAGGATGAAATGGTAAAAAGAATATTTTTAGTATTTTCTATGGCATTAAGTGGATTTATCTCTGCCGAAGGGCTGAACGCCATCAATGATCCGGTGATGAATCCTTGTATTCAACGTCCTGATTTGGCAGGGTGCGGGGCAAATGGTTCTGTTGCGACACAGAGGGTTTATAAAGTACCGAACCGTTGGGGCGCTATTTACTACAATCCTGCCAATGATGCGGTGGGATATTCTGAAAACAATACCGAAGGTTATCGTTCCGCCAATAAAGAGGCATTGGCAAACTGCATTAACGCAGGAGGCGGTCAAAATCCATTGCATAGAGATGGTAAAGGTTGTCGTAAGATGACGGAAGTTCGCAATGCTTGCAGTGCGATTGCTGGTGGCAGTAAAAGCTATAGTGCAAAAAGTGATGATTATTTGGAGAAAGCAGAACGGAAAGCTCTTGACGGGTGTAGTCAGTATTCAAATGATTGTAAAATTCTTTACTCTGGCTGTTCTCGCCACCCCGATTATTAAATAAGTTTTCAGACGACCTTTTAAAATTTAGAGGTCGTCTGAAAATTTATTCATTTTGCCATGAAACACATCAATCTAAACCCCATGAATCCCCCCTTGAATTGGCAAGACAAACTTCCCGACGAACTGCCGCAGGGCTGGGGCGAACGCGCCGCTGCCTTGTGCCAGGCGCAATCGCTGACTGCTGCCTTACGTGCCTTGGGCGGCAGCTTTACGGTAAAAGTGCTGTATATGGGCGAACTGGACGGGCAGGGCAATTTGTTTGCCGAAAACCATACCGAAACCGCCACACCGCAATTCGTCCGCGATGTTTTACTGCATCTGGACGGCGTGCCCGTCGTACAGGCGCGCAGCGCGTGCAGCCTGCAATCGCAAGCCTGGCGTGGCGTGTTGGATTGCGGCACGCAGCCTTTGGGCGAGCGGCTGTTTGACGGCACGCTGCCCTTGAAGCGTTCGGCATTCGAGTTTTGCCTGATGGAAAACGCAGGCGGTCAGGATGATTTCAGACGACCTGTCGCCGCCCGCAGGTCTTATTTCGATTGGGATGGCGAGGTGTTGGAACTGACGGAATATTTTTTGGCGGGGTTGGCGCAGTTTGTGTAGGGTGCGGATATGCCGTTTTTGTATCTTTCTGTAAAAGTTGGGGATAAGGGTCTAAATAAAATAGTAAAATCTAAAAATTGATTTATAATGAACATAATACGCTAAGCAATAATTACAAATTGATTTATTATACCAATAACATATTTTTCACATTCGCATGAAGATAAGACGTGTTCTCCTACATTTTTTCCCGCGCTATGCCGTCGGACGGATGGTCATATACGGCAAATTGATGCGCATCGACAAGCCTATCGGCACGTTGCTGCTGCTTTGGCCGACCTATTGGGCGTTATGGGTCGCTTCGGAAGGCATTCCGGAAGCGGATATTTTTTGGGCGTTTACCGCCGGTACGTTCTTTATGCGCAGCGCAGGCTGCGTGATCAACGACTTTGCCGACCGCGATTTTGACGGCTCGGTCGAGCGCACGAAAAACCGCCCCTTTGCCCGCGGGTTGGTTTCTAAAACGGAAGCGATTCTGCTGACCGTCATCCTCTGCCTGCTTGCCGCCCTCTGCATGACGCCGCTGAACCTGTTGACTTGGGTGATGAGCGTTCCCGCGCTGTTTTTGGCGATGACTTACCCCTTTACCAAACGGTTTTTCCCGCTGCCGCAGTTTTATTTGGGGCTGGCGTTTTCTTTCGGGATTCCGATGGCGTTTGCCGCCGTCCGCAGCGGCGTGCCTTCTACGGCGTGGCTGATGTTTACCGCCAATGCTTTGTGGACGCTTGCCTACGACACGATTTATGCGATGTCAGACAAGGAAGACGATTTGAAAATCGGGATTAAAACTTCGGCGATCACGTTCGGCGATCACGATATTTCCGCTTCTATGCTCTGCCATTTTTGGTTTACCGCGCTGATGGCGGTGTTGGGTGTGAAAATCGGCGCGACATGGCCGTATTGGATCATGCTGCCTGCGGTGGTGTGGCTGCAAATCGGTCAATACCATGCCATCAAAACCCGCGACCGCCAGACTTGTTTTAAAGTGTTTCTGGATAACAACTATATCGGCCTGCTGTGGTTTTTGGGGTTGTCGGGGCATTATTTGTGGACTGTGGCTGCTACTCGGTTGTAAGGCAATAGAATGGTTAACACGTCGTCTGAAAAGGGTTTCAGACGACGTTTTGCTTTTGGGGTAGGGTGGGTTGACGATGGTGGCGGGGTTTTATCTGGTATCCAAACCCGCCGTAAAACACTTGCCGCCGTTTTCAGACGACCTTGTGTATGAGTTAAGAAATATCAAAGAAGCAGCGTTTCTTGTTAGCAATCTGAGTGTAAATTGCGTGTTCAGGATTGAGGTTTGTACAGACAGTCGGTACAATTCCATTTCATTTTGCCACATCAAAAGAGATTTCTATGAGCCTTATCGGCGAAATTTTGCCTTTGTCCCATATCGTTTTAGACTTGGAAGTCGGCAGCAAAAAACGCTTGTTTGAAGAAGCGGGCCTGCTGCTTGAACATGAAGCAGAATTACCTCACGGCGATGTCTTCGACTGCCTGTTTGCCCGCGAAAAGCTGGGTTCGACCGGCCTGGGGCAGGGCGTCGCCATCCCGCACGGCCGTCATGCCTGCGTGAAAAAAGCCACCGGCGCGTTTATCCGCACGAAAGAACCGGTCGCTTTCGATGCGCCCGACGGCAAACCCGTATCCCTGATTTTCACTTTGTTGGTGCCGGAAAATGCGACCGGCGAGCATTTGGAAGTCTTGTCCAAACTGGCGGGCAGGTTCTCGCAAAAAGCCGTCCGTGAAGCCTTGATGTCCGCGACCTCTGCCGAGGAGGTGCGCAAACTTCTGGCAGAAGAGTAAAGAATGCCCAGTATATCCGTCCGCCGCCTGTTTTCCGACAATCAGCACAAGCTCCAACTTGCTTGGGCGGCAGGCAATTCGGGTGCGGACAACCGCATCGGAGTAGAGGCCGACAAACCCGTTTTGGCGTTGGTCGGCCATTTGAATTTTATCCATCCCAATCAAATCCAAGTCGTCGGTGTTGCCGAAGCCGAATATCTTAAACGCCTCGAATCGGGCGAATTGAATTACGATTTCGGCGAACTCTTCGATATTCCCATGTCGCTGGTCATCGTTGCCAACGGTCTGGCGGTTTCGCCCAAATTGCGCGATTACTGCCATAAAAACGACATCCCGCTCTTGACTTCCAAGCTCGAAAGCCCGTATTTGATGGACGTGTTGCGGATTTACCTGCAACGCACGCTGGCAACTTCCATCGTCAAACACGGCGTATTCCTCGATGTATTTGAAGTCGGCGTGTTGATTACCGGTCATTCCGGCTTGGGTAAAAGCGAGTTGGCGTTGGAATTGATTTCGCGCGGACACAGCCTGATTGCCGATGATGCGGTCGAGCTTTTCCGTACCGGCCCCGAAACGCTCGAAGGCCGCTGCCCGCCGATGTTGCGTGATTTCCTTGAAGTGCGCGGATTGGGCATACTCAACATCCGCCACATTTTCGGCGAAACCTCCATCCGTCCGAAAAAAATCCTCCAGTTGATTATCAACCTGGTCGCTGCCGACGACGATTACATGAAGCAGCTCGACCGCTTGAGCATACGCACGGAAACCGAGTCCATCCTCAACGTCAACGTCCGTTCCGTCACCCTGCCTGTCGCCGTGGGCCGCAACCTTGCGGTATTGGTTGAAGCGGCGGTGCGCAACTACATCCTCCAGTTGCGCGGCAAAGACAGCACCAAAGAATTCCTCGAACGCCATCAAACACAACTCAAAGAAAACGAACAAAACCATGAAAATCGTCCTGATTAGCGGATTGTCCGGCTCGGGTAAGTCCGTTGCCCTCAAACAGCTTGAAGACCTCGGCTATTTCTGCGTGGACAACCTGCCGCTGGAAATGCTGCCTTCGCTGGTGCTGCACCATATCGAGCGCGCCGATGAAACCAAACTCGGCGTGAGCGTCGATGTCCGCTCCGGCATCAACATTCAGGAAGCGCAGGAGCAAATCCAATACCTGCGCGATGAAGGCCATCAGGTCGAAGTATTGTTTGTGGAGGCAGAAGAAAGCGTGCTGGTGCGCCGTTTTTCCGAAACGCGGCGCGGCCATCCGCTGTCGGGACTGAACCTTACCCTGCTGGAAAGCCTGCAAAAAGAGCGCGAATGGCTGTTCCCGCTCAAAGACATCGCCTACTGCATCGACACATCCAAAATGAACGCGCAGCAGCTGCGTTACGCTGTTCAACAATGGCTCAACATCGAGCGCAGAGGGCTTTTGGTTATCCTCGAATCTTTCGGCTTCAAATACGGCGTGCCGAACAACGCCGATTTCATGTTCGATATGCGCAGCCTGCCCAATCCCTATTACGATCCCGAGCTGCGCCCCTACACCGGCATGGACGCCCCCATTCAAGCGTATCTCGACCAGCAGCCCCTGGCGCAGGAAATGGTGGACGACATCGACCACTTTATGAACCACTGGCTCCCGCGCCTGCAAAAAGAAAGCCGCAGCTACGTGACCATCGCCATCGGCTGTACCGGCGGACAGCACCGTTCCGTCTATGTCGTCGAAAAACTCGCCCAACGCCTGCAAGGACATTACGAACTGCTGGTCCGCCATAGACAGGCGCAAAACCTGTCCGGACGCTGATTCCCCTTTTCAGACGACCTTTTCGATATTTAGTGGATTAAATTTAAATCAGGACAAGGCGACGAAGCCGCAGACAGTACAAATAGTACGGCAAGGCGAGGCAACGCCGTACTGGTTTAAATTTAATCCACTATAAAAGGAGAAGCCCATGAAACACATCCTCACCCTCGCACTCGCCTGCACACTCGCCGCCTGCGCCGCCGAAGTCCCCGCCTACCGCTGGCACCGCACCGGCGCAAGCGAATCCGAAGTTTCCCGTCAAATCAACGTTTGCAAATCACAAGCGCAACACGACGCCAAACACGGACGCGAATCCAAATCCCTTGAGCAATGTATGGACGAAGCCGGCTACTACCGCTACGAACACGGCAACCTCTAAACCTTGAGCGCCCCAAACCAAAAGGTCGTCTGAAAAACCGCGAAGGCTTTCAGACGACCTTTGCACAGAAAACGGACAAACCTCAGGTCGTCTGAAAACACCGCCGAACCACTTTTCAGACGACCCCACCGCAAATCAGACAGAAAGAACAAAACATGGCAATCCAATGGTTTCCCGGCCACATGAACAAAGCAAAAAAAGCCATCGCCGAGCGCGCCAAAAGCGTCGACATGGTGATTGAAATGCTGGACGCACGAATGCCCGCCTCCAGCGAAAACCCCCTGCTAGCCCAGCTTTCCAAAGGCAAGCCCAAACTCAAAATCCTCAACAAACAAGACCTTGCCGACCCCGAACGTACCAAAATCTGGCTCGAACACTACAACAGCCGCCCCGACACCCGCGCCATCGCCCTTGATTCCTCCGAAACCGGCGCACACGGCAAAATCACCCAAGCCTGCCGCGCCATGATTCCCCACCGCCAAGGCATAGACAAACCCCTGCGCGTCCTCATCTGCGGCATCCCCAACGTCGGCAAATCCACCCTCATCAACGGCATGATAGGCAAAAAATCCGCCAAAACCGGCAACGAACCCGGCATCACCAAAGCCGAACAACGCCTTTTCCTCGCCGACGACTTCTGGCTCTACGACACCCCCGGAATGCTGTGGCCGAAAATCATCGTCGAAGAAGGCGGCTACAACCTCGCCGCCGGCGGCGCAGTCGGACGCAACGCGCTGGACGAAGAAGAAGTCGCCCTCGAGCTCCTAGACTACCTCCGCCGCCACTACCTCCCCATGTTGCAAGAACGCTACCAAGCCGACAAAGACCCCAGCAGCCACTGGGACGACAACTCATGGCTCGAATGGATAGCCAAAAAACGCGGCGCAGTCCTCAGCGGCGGACGGGTCAACTACCAAAAAGCCGCTGAAAACATCCTCACCGACTTCCGCGAAGGCAAAATCGGCAGAATCACCCTCGAAACGCCGAACCAATGGGAAACATGGCTCAAAAAAGCCCGCCAAAAAGAAGCCGAACTCAAAGCTATTCGAGAAGCGAGGAAGGCAGAACGCAAAGGGCAGAAGCCTGCGGACGAGTAGGGCGGTATGGTGGGATGCCAAAAGATGTTTCACTGCCCTCAAAAAGGTCGTCTGAAACCTTAGAATAAAATTTTCAGACGACCTGTTTGTAAAATTTAAAACCAACATATAAAACTGAAAAGAGTCCTTGTTCAAGGTCGTCTGAAAACATCAAAACAATTAAATTTTAACGTTATGACTGAAAAACTCCCTCCCGACGCGCTCATCGAAGCTGCGCTTTTGACTCAAACTGAACCCCTAAACGAAAAATCCATGCGCGAATTGTGTGTGCCGCCGCTGTCTCAGGACAAATTAATCGACGTGTTGGCGCAGTTGAAAACGCGTTGGCAGGGCAGGGCGTTGCAACTGTTGCATACGCACGAGGGCTGGCGGTTTCAGATTGCGCAGGCGGCTTTCGAGCGGCTGGGCAGCCTTCAGGAACAGCGTGCGCCGCGCTATTCCCGTGCTGTGATGGAAACGCTGGCGATTATTGCCTACCAGCAGCCGGTGACGCGCGGCGACATTGAGGGTATACGCGGCGTGGCGGTATCGCAGAACGTGATGCAGACCTTGCAGGACAGGGGTTGGATTGAAGTAATCGGGCATCGCGATTCCGTCGGTAGGCCTGCGTTGTGGGCGACGACGCCGACGTTTTTGAGCGATTTGCGCTTGGACAGTTTGGAAGATTTGCCGCCACTGACGGAATTGGGCGAATTGGTTTTGCCTGATTTGATCGAAACGCCGCCGACAGGCGAAGAAGAGGAGCAGGAAGAAACGCCGGAGCGGCTGATTAATTAAATCAGGCAGGATTGGCAAAGGTCGTCTGAAAACTGGAAATATAGTGGATTAACTTTAAACCAGTACGGCGTTGCCTCGCCTTAGCTCAAA
>CALDNV010000437.1:0-3526 GCA_937914605.1 uncultured Neisseria sp. | reverse complement strand
TGCGGTGGAATTGCTGCCAGTCCGATATAACCGTGGAAAACATCCAGCTTCTCTGCAATCTTGTCGACAAATTCATCTAATTTTGCCAAATCTTTGGGGGAAGACAAAATTTCCAGTGGCAGATTAAAAAGCAGAGTGCCTAACGGCATATGCGGCTCATTTGCCAAACCTGCGGCAATAGAGGTAATGTCGAAATAATAGGATGCGCTGGTATCTGCATGCTCGCTTTGCATTCCCCACATCACCTCTGGCGGATTTTCCTTCCGATTGTCCAACCACCGGTAGATTGTATCCCGTTCTTTCAGATATGATTTTTCGGTCAGTTTGACTTTTTTAATATCCCTATGGCCTCTTTCGTGCCTAGCTATTGTCAGCTTGTCTTTCGACCATTCGTAATAGAAATCCATCAAACCGGTTAAGGCATCGGCGACATCCTCGCGGGTATTGAAATAGACCACGCCGCGTATGCCCAATTTCAACAGGGTAAAGCCATGTTCGTTGTAGCGTTTGGTACGGTCGGCGGTGTAGCGGATGGCGGCGAGTTGCTTTTTGGTATCATCCATAGATTATCCTTTCTTAATTAAAATGAAGATTTGTGTCCGGCAGCGCAGCTGTTGCGGGCTTCTTCTTTGCTGGTAATGATTTCTCCATTGCAACCTAATACGGTTACGTGAGGGCTGGCATCAGCCTCCTCTTTGCTTGCCTCGCTGATATATTCAACAGTACAATCAATTACAGAATTTAAAAACAAAGGTCGTCTGAAATTTTTAGACGACCTTTGTTTTCACACGCCCTCAACATCAATCCGATAACGTGCAACCTTAAGTATTATTCCTACTTTAAAATTTGGGTTCTTTCTGTAAATAAGGTAGTAAATCGGGATCCTGATAGCCCTCATCAATTTTATACCCCTTGCTAACCAACATGGCCTCCTCTTTTTTGCGTTTTGCCAGTTCAATATTTCGGTAGCGTTGCCAGTATTCCGGCAGGCGGGAGCTGATTTTATCCATTTCTTCTTGAAGTTTATCGATGCCATAACCGTCAGGGATAAATGTGTTATATATGTCATTTCGGGTGCTGTAGCGCGCGGTTTTAAACTCAATCCGCATCATATACTGCCCCCATTCGTTAAAACTTAATGTTTTATTGATGCTATCTAAATCTTCTTGGTCGTTGATAGTTGAGTCAAATAAAATCGTCATTTCAACACCGTCCAAATAAAAGTGCACGATAAAGCCTCCTTGGCTTATCACGCTATACCATGTATTGAAATCGGGAACTACACCGGGATCGGTAATATCGCCCAAGCCAAAATTTTCTTCACCTTGGAAATATCTGATGGCATCTTTACCTGTCAGCCGAGGACTGGATAAATAAATATAGCGTTGCCAACCACTGTCCTGGATCCGCTTCATCAGCTTAACCCATAAATCATAGGCTTCACGATGGCGGATAAGTTCGCTGGCACTGATGCCGCTGTTTAAAACAATATCATTTACTCCCTCTCCCTCAGGTTCGGAACGTACCGATCCCATGGCGGTAAAGGTATGCGGGATAGTCAGGTCATGGCCGCTGTGGCGGATGGTGACGGCTCCCAATTGTTTTGACGGCCAATTCAAATCTAAAAAGCCGACCAGTTCTCCTGCGGTATGGTGATCCGCAACCGCACCTGCCTGTTTGAAGCTTTCCGGCCCTTTTTTGCCCAATTGTAAAGTTACTTCCTGCGGCATGATTTTCTCCTTGTTGTCTAAAGCATGAACTGTTAATGAGATCAGAGCGAGCACGAGGGTAGCGAGCAAAGCTGCTACAACCCGCTCACTGATTGCCTTGTGGATCGTTCCAAGATTCATGGGGTTCTCCTTTTTTGGTGCTGCCTATCCAGCCTGCTATGGTTTGCAGGTGTCCTTCAATATATTCCCTACTTTTCGGATCACTCATTAAATTATGATACTTATCCGCCACAGCCAAAATCCATTTCATCCGACTATCATATTCCTCTGCTTTCATATTGTATGGTGCATAGGAGAATGGGTCTTCCTTCAGCCTGTATTCGACCTTTTCCGCCTGCGGCGGCGGCATACCGTGCCGGTTGAAAGATTCGCCCGCAGAACCCCATGCTTCCACATTTTGAAGATAAACGGCATACCGTTCTTCATCATAGCTGCTGTGGAAGCGGATAAAAGTCTTGGGATTCTTTGCCCACCGTTGCATTTCTGCACCTAAACGCATCCATGGATGATCCCAGCATATGCTTTGGAGGATATTCTCCTGTTCTTGTACTGCAATCAGCTTAAGGTGTTTGATTTGAAATTCTAAAGCATTTTTACTGTATGGTTTTAAGTTTTCTATGAGTGGTAATTTTTTAAAAGCCTCCTGTATTTCATAGGTCAATTTAAAACCCTTTACACCAGGCAGGGCTGTAGAAGCCCATGGCAAAGCATTGAGGGCTTTTTTTACTGGAGCAACATAATTACTTGCATTACGACTGGCTTTACATTGTTCAAAAGAACCTGGACTCAGTGCCCAAGCCCAATGCCATGGCGCAACATCCATAAATAGCCATAAATTCCCTTTGGCGAAAATATGAGCGGATTTCGCTGCATCACGATATTTTTCAGCCCATTTCGGTACATACCGAACTTTGGCAGCCCAAAGACCTGTTGTTGTAACCCAAGAGTTAAATGTGGCTGCTACCGTTTTTGAGGCAAATGCACCTAACCCCATCCAATAAAAACGCCCTTTTAAATTAGGGTTGCCTCCTAACTCTTTCTCCATTTCTAGATAAATCCGTGCATAAATTGCCGCAATTCTTCGTGCACGTTGCTCATACCATACTTCAAGACGGTATTGATTATTTCCAGTTTTATTGGAAAGTTTAATGTAACTCGTCTGTTGTAATAAAGACCAAAAAGTATTACAGGTACACTTTTCGGAATGACAACTTTTTGGGGTTTGATTGGTTTGTGAGGTACTAAATGTTAAATTAGTCGCCATTTTTATGCATCTCCAAATGGTGGGGCAGAATCAAAATCAGCCCATTGTAATTCAGTTTTTAATTCCTGCTGTTTTTCTGCATGTATTCTATGACTAAGACCTTTAGTAGTCGTAATGCCGGTAATTACCTCATCTTTATTATGGATAATATACGCAATAGAATGCATAGGTTTGCCATCAGGAAATAAAAATTGAAACTGCTCATCATATTTTTCAACCGCAGGCATACCTTTCATATTTACTCCTGCACTATTTGGTCCCGTCACCTCCATCGGCGCCTTCACCCGCACCAACTTCGGACTCCCAATCTCAACCTCCCCGTTCGCCAGTTTGATATACGCCCCTTTGCAGGTAATCAGGATCTCTTCCTTCGCCGCAATGGTGATTTTCCCCGCGCTGCTGGTCAGCACCGCATCCTTCAGCGCATTCAGCTGCAATTCGTCATTCTGTGCCTGCACTTCCACTTTGCCCTGATTTGCCTGTACCTTGATGCCGCTGCTTTGGGCAAACAGGTTGAGGCTCTCTGCCGCAT
>CALDNV010000436.1:0-3970 GCA_937914605.1 uncultured Neisseria sp. | reverse complement strand
TTTGAGCTAAGGCGAGGCAACGCCGTACTGGTTTAAAGTTAATCCACTATAAAAATCCGATGCGGTAGGGAGTCTGCCAATGCCTGATATATTATAGTGCAAACTTCGCAGCGATACCGATTATCTGAAAATAATTTTGTTTGTTTGATTTTTATCCGAGTAGGGACAGCTTAGAGATATACTATCCGATGGTTTTCAGACGACCTCTTATACAGATTGGGGTCGTCTGAAAAAATGAATACGGTAAGGAATGTTGCGTATATTCACGGAGTATGTGGTTGATGTGGAAAAAATGGTGGCCGATAGTATTGGCAGTATTGGTAATAGGTATTGTCGGACGCAGCTATTATGTGATGTATGCTCAAGCACAGGATATCAAACATGCTTGGGTGGAAGTGATGAAGCAATACGGTCAGCGTTCGGCGTTGGTATCCGATTTATCGAATGTCGTTAAGACGTATGCCGGTCCTGAAGAGGATATTTTGTTCAAGTTGTCTGACGTTCAAAGTCGGGCGGTCCGTATGAATCTGAATTTGGAAGAGGCTGCCAATCCGGCGAAATTGAAGCGTTTTCAGGAAGTTCAGGGAGAATTGAGCGGAATTTTGACACAAATGACGCTGATTTCAGACCATTATCCGCTTTTGGCGGAAAGCTTGGATTATCAGCGTCTGACTACGCGTCTTGAAGAGGCGGAAAACCGGATTAATCAAGCAAGGAACAACTATATTCAGGCTGTCCGCACCTATAACGCTACGTTGAGGCGTTTCCCGCAAAGTATGACCGCGAAACTTTTCGGGCAGTATGTAAGGGCAAATTTCAGTATTGAGAATGAACGTGAAATTTCCAATGCGCAACGGGTGCAATTTTGATACGGTTTTGCAGCCAATGGATTTGAGTGGTACCCAAAAGGGTCGTCTGAAAAACGTATTTTCAGACGACCCTTTTGTCATTTTGCAACGGATTGTTATACAGTAATCAAGATTGATATAGTTTGGTGATTTATCTGTTTGTTTTGTAAGATGAAAATTGAAGTGTAAAAAAGTTTAAATTATATTCGTATGCAAAATAAATGATAATGCAATAAAACCTTGATGGGTAAGGATGGGAGGGAGATTTGCAATTGAATGAGAAATGAGCGGGATTGAGTAAAAACTAGCAATTCTTAAAAAACTATTGAAATATATGAATAATATTTTTATGGCGTATTGTATTTTCATTTGGTTAAAATAATCATGATATTGCGTCATGATGAAAATAACAGGGTTGGTTTCCAATGTAATATTGTTCATTATCATGGAAAAATAAATTTCCATTTATCCAAAATTTTTACCGTTAGCGACGAGAATGTAAGTTTTCTGCGAAATATCACTAAAATAACAATGTAGGCAGTTTGGCTGGTCTGTATTTTTGTCAAAAGGCCTATGCTTTTTAATTATATTCTGGGAGTGATTTATTATGACTTATCATTATGGCGGCTACTCATCCAAAGGCCACTTCAACGCATATTGCCCTCCGGTCAAACCGTACAATCCTTACTGCCCACCGAGCCATGGCGGTTTCGGTTACAAAGGCGGTTTCCATAACTACGGTTCTTCACACGGCTTCAAAATGCCTCACGGCAAATTCGGTCATGGCGCCTACTGCCCTCCGCCGAAACCTGCGTACAAATGCATCATCATCGATTTCAACTGCAACCCGGGTAAACCTTATTACCCTAAACCGGCTCCAAAACCGGTTCCTCCGAAGCATGTTGATCCTTACTGCCCACCGGTTGAGCCAAAACCACAACCTCAACCCCACCCACAACCCCAACCTAAGCCGCAGCCACAACCTCAGCCGCAGCCTAAACCCCAACCGCAGCCGCAACCTAAACCACAACCAAAACCGCAGCCTAAACCCAACGATAAAGACTGCAAAGATTGCGTTGATGACCAAAACCAACAAAATACTTACGGCCATGACGACAAAAATCCGGGTAACATCATCCATGTCGATGGTTCAACCAAAGATAAAGACGGTTTGACCAAAACCGTAGGTACTGATAAGAAAGATACCATTTACGGTACAGGCGGTGATGACGTTATCTACGGTGGCGACGGTGCTGACGTGATTTACGGTGGTGACGGTAACGACACTCTGCAAGGTGACAACAACGGTGACTCCCTGTACGGTCAAGGTGGTAAAGACTACCTGCAAGGCGGTGACGGCAATGACTACCTGAACGGTGGTGCTGACGCTGACATCATGCGCGGTGGCGACGGTAACGACGTTTACTTTGTTGACCACAAAGGTGACCAAGTTATCGAATACGGTAATGCTAATGGCGGTATCGATACCGTTCGCAGCGTAATCGACTACACCCTGACTGACAACGTTGAACACCTGTTCTTGCAAGGTTCCGGCAACATCAACGGTACCGGTAACGCTCTGAACAACGACATCAACGGCAACTCCGGCAACAACCACCTGTACGGCTTGGCAGGCGATGACTGCCTGGTTGGTAAAGACGGTAACGACTACCTCGACGGCGGCATCGGCAACGATGTCCTGATCGGCGGTACCGGCGACGATACCTACTTCTTCGATAAAGGTTACGGTCGCGACACCATCCAAGACGAAAGCGGTAACGATACCCTGCAATTCGGCAAAGGTATTTCTGCTTCTGACGTGTTGTTGAGCAAAACAGGCAACAGCCTGACCGTATCTGTCGGCGGCGGTGACACTGTTACCATTGACGACTGGTTCTCCGGTAACAACCATAAGATCGAAAACTTCAAGTTCGCCGATGGCAGCACCTACGAAGTAACCGGTCATGGCGATTACTACTCTCTGTCAGCTGTAAACAGCATCCAACAACAAACCCAAGTTCCTAGCATCTAATCTCTGATTAGCTATACTTAGGATTGATAAGGTCGTCTGAAAGCGTCTGCATCCGTGCAAAACGTTTTCAGACGACCTATTTTGTAAACAATCTGACCCAAAAATCCAAATTCGGATAAAATAACGGAATCCTGTTTAAACCGAGTCAGTAAACCGAGTCAGCGAAGGGAGAAACCTGAAATGTCCGAAATCAGCTTGAAAAAGATTTACTCTGGAAAAGTGCGAGATTTATACGAAATCGACAGCAAGCGCATGTTGATGGTCGCATCCGACCGATTGTCTGCATTTGACGTGATTTTAGACAATCCGATTCCGGGTAAAGGAGAAATTCTGACGCAGATTTCCAATTTCTGGTTTCAAAAACTGGCGCATATCATGCCCAATCATTTTACCGGCGATACAGTTTATGACGTGTTGCCTGAACATGAAGCCAAAGCCATCGAGAAACGCGCGGTTGTCGCCAAAAAATTGACTCCTGTCAAAGTAGAGGCGATTGTGCGCGGTTATTTGGCGGGCAGCGGGTGGAAAGATTACCAAAAAAACGGTTCTGTCTGCGGCATCAAACTTCCCGAAGGGATGAAAGAAGCGCAGCAGCTTCCGGAAGTGATTTTTACCCCGTCCACCAAGGCTGCCGTCGGCGATCATGATGAAAACATCAGTTTTGAAGAATGCGAACGCATTATCGGTAAAGAGCTGGCGGCTGAAGTGCGCGCTAAAGCCATTCTGCTTTATACGGAAGCCGCAGAATATGCAAAATCACGCGGTATCATCATATGCGATACCAAATTTGAATTCGGGCTGGATGAAAACGGTACATTAACCCTGATGGATGAAGTACTGACGCCCGATTCCAGCCGCTTTTGGCCGGCTAACCAATATCAAGTCGGCACTAATCCGCCGTCTTTTGACAAGCAATTTGTTCGAGATTGGTTGGAGCAAAGCGGTTGGAACAAAAAAGCTCCGGCACCGGACGTCCCTAGCGATGTTATTCAGAAAACAGTTGATAAATATCGGGAAGCATTGAATTTATTGACGGAATAATATAGTGGATTAAATTTAAATCAGGACAAGGCGACGAAGCCGCAGACAG
>CALDNV010000435.1:0-4453 GCA_937914605.1 uncultured Neisseria sp. | reverse complement strand
CCGCACCCTATTCGGCTGGACTGTCCCCGTTGCATGGAAAGATTCCATCCAAAGCATGTGGGTCATCCTCTTCTCGGGCATGATGGCGGCGATTTGGACGAAAATGGGCAAATATCAGCCGAAAACCCCGTTTAAATTCGTATTGGCGATGATTGTTGTCGGCGTATCCTATCTGATATTCGTACCGTATGTCTCATCAGAGACACCCATGCCGATTAGTGTTTTCGCACTGTTCCTGCTCGTCCTCACCATAGGCGAACTGATGATCTCGCCGATTGCCCTTTCCATCGCGACCAAAATCGCCCCGCCCATGTTCAAAACGCAAATGGTCGCGCTCAATTTCTTGGGTTTTTCAGTGGGTTTCACTTTGGGCGGCGTGTTGTTCAAAGAGGGATTCAAGGAGAAAGCACCGCTGGATTTCTACTGGATGATTTGCGGCATAGGCGTGATAACCGGTTTGGTATTGTTGCTGCTCGTACCTATTTTGAATAAAATGCTCAAAGGCGTAGATTAAATACTGATTCATTAAGAAGGTCGTCTGAAATGCCGTTTCAGACGACCTGTTTTTAAGGACTTTGAACCCATGAAACCCCACTCTTTCCTCCTGCTCCTCCTGCTTGCCGGAGCAGCCCATGCCAACGACAGCATGGGTACAGTCAGCACAAGCGGCATCAAATATCTGAAAAATCCGCATATCGATATGCAGAGCGAAGATTTATACATCAGCGAACACCAAATTCGCGTGCATTACCGGTTTAAAAACACCTCCTCGCAAGACCTTACCGAAACCGTCCTTTTCCCTTTGCCGATTGTCCCTGCTTTCACCGATTACGACTTTGCCGACACCAAAGGCTTGGTTGACAGCTTCCGAATTTACGCCGACGGTAAACCTGTCCGCCCGCAAGCCCACGTCCGTGCTTATTTTGAACGGAGTAACGGCTCGCTGGTGGACGTGACCGCCGATTTGAAAAAATGCGGTTTGAGCGATCAGGAACTGATGCACCCTTGGACGCAAAAGCAAGACGGTGAAAAAATCGGCAGCAAAATCAGAGCCTGCCGCTCCGCCAAAGTCCAATCCATGCTGCCCAAGCAGCCGGATGAACTGCCCGATTGGTCGGCGCAGATTGTTTACAGCTGGAAGCAAACCTTCAAAGCCGGCAGCGTCACCGAAATCAAACACCAATACACCCCGCTGGTCGGCGGCAGCTTCCTGCCTTCGCTCAAAGCCAAAGACAGCAAAGCATTTATTGACGCTTACTGCATGGATGAAAACTTCCTCAACAACTTTAAAAATGTGAAAGAAGAAAAGGTCTATCACCATTTGGGCTATATCCTGACCACAGGTGCCAACTGGGCAAAACCCATCGGTAAATTCACGTTGACCATAGACCGCGAGCCCAATACCGTGATTTCGCTTTGTTGGGACAAATCCTTGCGCAAAGTAGGGCCGAACCGCTTCCAAGCAGTCAAAGAAAATTTTCTGCCGAAAAAAGACTTGGACATTATTTTCGTTTACGAAAAACCCTAAGCGGCATACATATAGTGGATTAACTAAATCAGGACAAGGTGAGGCAACGCCGTACCGGTTTAAAGTTAATCCACTATAAAAGGTCGTCTGAAACCTTGTTTTAGGGTTTCAGACGACCTTTTGCTACAATAAGGCTTTTCCGTTTTGCAAGGCATTCCCATGAGCAAATCCGCCGTTTCCCCGATGATGCAGCAGTATCTCGCCATCAAATCGCAGCACGCCGACAAGCTGGTGTTTTACCGCATGGGCGATTTTTACGAGCTGTTTTTGGATGACGCGGTGGAAGCGGCGAAGCTGTTGGACATCACCCTGACCACGCGCGGGCAGATGGACGGCGTGCCGATTAAGATGGCGGGCGTGCCGTTTCACGCGGCGGAGCAGTATCTGGCGCGGCTGGTGAAGATGGGCAAAAGCGTGGCGGTGTGCGAGCAGGTGGGCGAAGTCGGCGCGGGCAAAGGGCCGGTGGAGCGCAAAGTCGTGCGCATCGTGACGCCCGGTACGCTGACCGACGCGGCGTTTTTGGAAGACAAGGAAACCAACCGCATCGCGGCGGTGAACGCGGATAAAAAACACATCGCCATCGCATGGGCATCTTTGCAAAGCGGCGAATTCAAAACCAAGCTGACGACGGCGGACAAACTTGCTGACGAGCTGGCGCGTTTGCAGGCGGCGGAAATCCTGTTGCCCGAAGGCAAAAGCCTGCCTAATGGTTTTCAGACGACCTCTGCCAACATCACGCGCCTGAACTCGTGGCAGTTTGCCGCCGACGCGGGCGCGAAATTGCTGACCGAATACTTCGGCTGCCAAGACCTGCACGGCTTCGGTTTGGACGGCAAAGAACACGAAGCCGCCGTCGGCGCGGCGGGTGCGCTGTTGAACTACATCCGCCTGACGCAAAACCTGATGCCGCAACACTTAGACGGCATTTCGCTCGAAACCGACAGCCAATATATCGGCATGGACGCCGCCACGCGCCGCAATCTCGAAATCACGCAAACCCTCTCCGGCAAAAAATCGCCGACCCTGTTTTCCATACTCGACGGCTGCGCCACCCACATGGGCAGCCGCCTCTTGGCACTCTGGCTGCACCACCCCTTACGCAGCCGCGCCCACATCCGCGCCCGCCAAGAAGCCGTCGCCGCGCTGGGTTCGCAATACGAAACCCTGCAAGGCCGTCTGAAAAACATCGCAGACATCGAACGCATCGCCGCCCGCATCGCCGTCGGCAACGCCCGCCCGCGCGACCTCGCCGCCCTGCGCGACAGCCTGTTTGCCCTATCCGAAATCGAATTATCCGCCGAGGGTAGTAGTCTCTTAGAAACCCTCAAAGCCGTTTTCCCCGAAACCCTGCCCGTCGCCGAAACCCTCAAAGCCGCCGTGATGCCCGAACCCGCCGTCTGGCTCAAAGACGGCGGCGTCATCAACCAAGGCTATTGCGCAGAACTCGACGAGTTGCGCCACATCCAAAACCACGGCGACGAATTCCTGCTCGACCTCGAAGCGCGCGAACGCGAACGCACCGGCCTCTCCACCCTCAAAGTCGAGTTCAACCGCGTTCACGGCTTCTACATCGAGCTATCCAAAGTCCAAGCCGAACAAGCCCCCGCCGACTACCAACGCCGCCAGACCCTCAAAAACGCCGAACGCTTCATCACCCCCGAACTCAAAACCTTCGAAGACAAAGTCTTGACCGCGCAAGAGCAGGCATTGGCACTGGAAAAACGCCTGTTTGAAGCCCTCCTCAAAGACATTCAGACGACCCTTCCCCAGCTTCAAAAAGCCGCCAAAGCCGCCGCCGCCCTCGACGTACTCTCCACCTTCGCCGCCACCGCCGCCGAACGCGGCTTCGTCTGCCCCGAGTTCGCCGACTACCCCGTCATCCATATCGAAAACGGCCGCCATCCCGTCGTCGAGCAGCAAGTGCGCCACTTCACCGCCAACCACACCCGCCTCGACCACAAACACCGCCTCATGCTCCTGACAGGCCCCAACATGGGCGGCAAATCCACCTACATGCGCCAAGTCGCCCACATCATCCTCATGGCGCACACCGGCAGCTTCGTCCCCGCCGATGCCGCCCAAATCGGACCCATCGACCAAATCTTCACCCGCATCGGCGCCTCCGACGACCTCGCCTCCAACCGCTCCACCTTCATGGTCGAAATGAGCGAAACCGCCTACATCCTCCACCACGCCACCGACCAATCCCTCGTCCTCATGGACGAAGTCGGACGCGGCACCTCCACCTTCGACGGCCTCGCCCTCGCGCACGCCATCGCCGAACACCTGCTGCAAAAAAACAAATCCTTCAGCCTCTTCGCTACCCACTATTTCGAGTTGACTAAACTACCCGAAGCCCACGCAACGGCAGTCAACATGCACCTCTCCGCACTCGAACAAGGACAAGACATCGTCTTCCTCCACCACATCGAGCCCGGCCCCGCCAGCAAAAGCTACGGCATCGCCGTCGCCAAACTCGCCGGCCTGCCCACCCGCGCCCTCAAAGCCGCCCAAAAACATCTGGACGAACTCGAAGCCCAAGCCGCCGCCGTCCGCCCGCAGTTAGACATCTTCAGCATGATGCCGTCTGAAAACGAATACAGCGGGTTTAGCCAAGACGAAACAGCGGACACTGAAGCCCAAACTGCAGCAAGCCAAGAAACCAACCCCGCCCACAGCGCACTCGCCGAAGCCCTAAACCAAATCCGCCCCGACGACCTCACCCCCCGCGAAGCCTTGGATGCACTGTACCGTCTCAAGCAGATTGTTGAAGGTGTTGAAGGCGGGGAATAAACGCGTTGGTTCATTGAAAAAGGTCGTCTGAAAAACCTTGTTTCGGGTTTTCAGACGACCTTTCGTTTGTCTGCTGATTATAGTGGATTAACAAAAATCAGGACAAGGCGACGAAGCCGCAGACAGTACAGA
>CALDNV010000434.1:0-2378 GCA_937914605.1 uncultured Neisseria sp. | reverse complement strand
ACCGTTACCCTGATTGCCTATCTCAAAATCCTCGACATCGATTACGCCGTGTACCACGATGCCGCGCAGTTTATCGACTTCTGGCTCAAGCCCGCCGTCGTCGCACTTGCCGTCCCGCTTTATCAAAACCGTCAAAAAATCTTCAGCCAGTGGCTGCCCGTCATCGTCTCGCAGCTCGCCGGCAGCGTTACCGGCATCATCACGGGCATGTATTTCGCCAAATGGCTGGGCGCGGAACGCGAAGTCGTCCTCTCGCTCGCCGCCAAATCCGTGACCAACCCCATTGCCATCGAAATCACCCGCACCATAGGCGGCATCCCCGCCATCACCGCCGCCACCGTCATCGTCGCCGGACTGGTCGGGCAGATAGCCGGTTATACCGTGCTTAAAAACACCGTCGGCATGCCCTCGTCAGTCGGCATGTCGCTCGGCACCGCCTCACACGCCATGGGCATCGCCGCCTCGCTCGAACGCAGCCGGCGCATGGCGGCATACGCAGGGCTAGGGCTGACCCTCAACGGCGTACTGACCGCCGCCATTGCCCCGATTATCATCCCCGTATTAGGATTCTGAACACTTTTCAGACGACCCTCAATGAACCAAAAGGTCGTCTGAAAACCAAATCAACAACAACCCCAAACAAAGGAGCAGCAAAATGGCAGTCAACCTTACAGAAAAAACCGCAGACCAACTGCTGAACATCGACGGCATCCAACTCTTCACCGCCCGCGCAGGCATCAAACAAACCGACCGCGCCGACCTCACCCTGATGGTACTTTCCGGCGGCAATACCGTCGGTGCCGTGTTTACCACCAACCGCTTCTGCGCCGCCCCCGTCCACATCGCCAAATCACACCTCTTCGACGAAGACGGCGTGCGCGCCATCATCATCAACACCGGCAACGCCAACGCCGGTACAGGCGCGCAAGGCAGAATCGACGCCATCGAAACCTGCGCCGCCACCGCCGAACAAACCGGCTGCAAACCCTCACAAGTCCTCCCGTTCTCCACAGGCGTCATCCTCGAGCCCCTGCCCGTCGGCAAAATCACCGCCGCACTGCCCAAAATGCAGCCCGCCGACTGGGCGGATGCCGCACGCGCCATCATGACCACCGACACCGTGCCCAAATCCGCCTCGCGCGAAGGCAGCGTCGGCGAAAAACACACCGTCCGCGCCACCGGCATCGCCAAAGGCTCCGGCATGATACATCCCAACATGGCGACCATGCTCTCCTTCATCGCCACCGATGCCAAAGTTTCCCAACCCGTCCTCCAGCTGATGACCCAAGAAATCGCCGACGAAACCTTCAACACCATCACCGTTGACGGCGACACCAGCACCAACGACAGCTTCGTCATCATCGCCACCGGCAAAAACAGCCAAAGCGAAATCGACAACATCGCCGACCCGCGTTACAAACAGCTCAAAGACCTGCTCGGCAGCCTCGCCCTCGAACTTGCCCAAGCCATCGTCCGCGACGGCGAAGGCGCGACCAAATTCATCACCGTCCGCGTCGAAAACGCCAAAACCCGCGACGAAGCCCGCCAAGTCGCCTACGCCGTCGCCCACTCGCCCCTCGTTAAAACCGCCTTCTTCGCCTCCGACCCCAACCTCGGCAGACTGCTCGCCGCCATCGGCTACGCCGGCATCGCCGATTTGGACGCCGACGCCCTCGAAATGTATCTGGACGACGTATTGGTTGCCGAAAACGGCGGCCGCGCCGCAAGCTACACCGAAGAACAAGGACAGGCAGTGATGGCGAAAGACGAAATCACCGTCCGCATCAAACTCCACCGCGGACAAGCCGCCGCCACCGTCTATACCTGCGACCTGTCGCACGACTACGTCTCCATCAACGCAGACTACCGCTCGTAAGGACAGATTGTAAGTTTTGGGTTTTCAGACGACCTTGTGCGTCAGTAAACTCAGTCTGTGGGCAAAGCCTGCGCCACATCAATGGAAACACGATCGAAAAGAACGGTATTCCAACAGTGTTCAACTGGTAGCGTGGGCTATGCCCGCGAAATATGAAAGGTCGTCTGAAACCTGTATGCAGGCTTTCAGACGACCTTTGCTTTCCCAAAAACAATCCGTGGGCAAAGCCCACGCTACGGTTTGTTGAATATTTTTTGATGTCTTGGCTGTTGTTCGAGGGATAAATTTCCACTTTTGGAAATGCGTGTTTGTAATGAGAGAGGGTCGGATATAAATAGCCCGCTCATGGTTTGGCAAGATGGTAAGTAAAGGGTATGGCTTATTAGTATACTTGGATTTCGTTACCATTTTCTGTTACTTTGATGTAAGCCCCTGCTTCGACGGATACCATAAGTTCGTCTTGGTTGAAACACTGGGCACCGAGCACATCTTCATACAGTTG
>CALDNV010000433.1:0-11437 GCA_937914605.1 uncultured Neisseria sp. | reverse complement strand
TGGGTTTGGGGCCGTCTGAAACATTTTGTAGGGTGTGTGAACTCGGTTCACGCACGCGGTTGCCCGTATCTTTGGAATCCGCGTGCGTGGCTTGCGCCACACACCCTACGTTGTGCAGGCTGCCTGAAACCGTTGAAGCTGCGGCACTCTGTTCCCTCTCTTGTGAGAGAGGGTTTGCTGCGGCTGCGGAAAAGTTGGTTTGTATGGCAACTGTTTTGCCCTCTCCCCAGCCCTCCCCCGCGGGGGAGGGGGTAGTTTGCTGAGGGTTTGCAGGACGCAGGCCGTCTGAAAATTGGGGTTCGCGGTTTTCAGGTAGCCTTTCGGAGAGTAGACCGCTTTCGGTTTTAGTTTTAGCTTCGCAAAAACTCATTCTTGCTTCGCAAGACATCGTTTTCAGGCTGCCTGAAACCGTTGAAGCTGCGGCACTCTGTTCCCTCTCCTGCGGGAGAGGGTTAGGGAGAGGGCTTGCTGAGGTTGCGGGAAAGTTGGGTTGTGTGGCAACTGTTTTGCCCTCTCCCCAGCCCTCCCCCACGGGGGAGGGGGTAGTTTGTGCAACCGCATCAATGCTGTCGGTTTGCAAAATCATGCGGTAATTGATTAAAACCGAGCCGTTTCGCTGAATTTGGTTTTGGTGTTGCAGTATAAATCCCTGTTTTTTAAAAAAGGGCAACGCGGCTGCGGACACATCTGCCGTTACCGCTTTATCTGCATCCGCCTGCGGCAAAACGGCAGACAACAGCGCGGAAGCGACGCCTTGCCGCTGGTGGGCAGGGTCGGTAAATAGGCAGTCCAAATGATTTTGCTCGGGCAGGTATTCGATAAAACCGAGGATACGGTCATTTTGCGCTGCCAATCGGATACAGCCGCGCCCAATCCGTTTTTGCCAAAAGGAGGCATTGTCCGCGCCCTGTATCCATGCGGCTTTTTCGCTGTCGCTATAATGGCTTGTTTCGATGTGCAGGACGGCGCGGCGGAACAGTTCGGTAATTTGGGCTGCATCATTATGTGTGGCGGGGCGTATGCAGAATGTTGTTGCGGACGATTTTAGGCTGCCTGAAACTGTTGAAGCTGCGGCACTCTGTTCCCTCTCCTGTGGGAGAGGGTTAGGGAGAGGGTTTGCTACGGCTGCGGAAAAGTTGGTTTGTGTGGCAACTGTTTTGCCCTCTCCCCAGCCCTCCCCCACGGGGGAGGGGGCGGTTTGCTGAGGGATTGCAGGATGCAGGTCGTCTGAAACCGCGTCTGCCGTATAAAAATCGGGCAGCCGTTCGTTATAAAACGCAAACAGTGCTTCGTCATCAACCAGCACGTCTTGCTTGCGCGATTTGTGTTCGAGTTCGGTAATTTCCTTAATCAGCTTTTTGTTGTGGACAAAAAAGTCCGCTTTCAAGTCGCATTCCTGCGCCACCAGCGCGCTGCGGATAAAGATTTCGCGCGCTTCTTCGGGGGCGATTCTGCCGTAGGACACGGGGCGGCGCGGCAAGACGGTCAGGCCGTAGAGCGTTACCCGTTCGCTGGCGATGACTTCGCCGCGTTTTTGTTCCCAGTGCGGCTCGAAATAGTGGTAGCGGACGAGGTGCGGCGCTTCCTGCTCGATCCATTCGGGCTGGATGGCGGCCACGTCGCGGGCATAAAGTTTTGTTGTTTCAACGAGTTCTGCCGCCATCACCCATTTGGGTTTGGCTTTGAACAGGGCGGAGGCGGGGAAAAGGTGGAAGCGGCTGCCGCGCGCGCCGGTGTAGTCGTTGCCGTCGGGCGATTTCATGCCGACGTTGGCGATGAGGCCGGTGAGCAGGGCGCGGTGGATTTGTTCGTAGCCCGCTTCTTTTGCAGCGCGGATTTGGGCGCGGTGTTGCTTCTTATCCAGTTGTTTTTGTTTGAGTTTGGCGGATAAGTCTTGGTCGCCTTGGTTTTCAGACGACGTAAGCTGCTTGACTTCGGGAGGTCGTCTGAAAGCGGCTTCCTTGGTGGTCAAACCCATTTCAATCGCGGTTTGGGCAAGCTGGTGGTGCAGCTCGCGCCACTCGCGCATCCGCAGGTGCGACAGGAAATATTGGCGGCACCACTGCACTAACTGCTTGTTGGACAAGCCTTTGTCGCGCTCGCGCTGGAAGCTGTCCCAAATGTTCAGATAGGCAAGGAAATCGGACTGCTTGTCGGTAAAACGCTCGTGCGCCTTGGCTGCGGCATCGCGCGCTTCCAACGGCCGCTCGCGCGGGTCTTGAATCGACAGCGCGGACGCGATCACCAAGATTTCCGCCATGCAGTCGTGCTTCTTCGCCGCCAACAAAATGCGTGCGATTTTCGGATCGATGGGCAGACGTGCCATTTGTTCTCCGAGTTTGGTCAGGCGGTATCGGGGAGGGGCGACGATATTGCCTGAAGCGTTTTGACGGTCGTCTGAAACGGTTTTGTCGTTTGTCGGATTGTGTCGGGCATGAATGCCTGAGCCGCGTGCTTGATTTTTAGTGTTTTGCATAGTCTTGTAGGTCGGGCATTTATGCTCGACATTTCCTTATTGCAGGGTGCTTTTTTGTCGGGCATGAATGCCCAATCCACTCTTTATTTAATTTTTCCTTTTAAGAATTTTCCAGTCGTCCCATTTAGTTTATCTCTTGAAATTAATTTGGCTTTAAATTCAAAATTTTTACTGATTCGTACAATCAATAGTTGCTCAAAACTTCCTTTTTTCTTCACGACTACTTGGTTATGTTGTTTTAAAGGAGATATGGTTTTCACTTCAACCAGTTTTCCGTTAATGAAACCATCAGAACCTTCGTGGTTAACGTCTTTATGCCTTTTTAATCCGTATTCTAATTCAGCATAAAGTTCGCCTAATTCTCCCCAAATTTGTAAATATCTTCCTGTAAGTGAATAATATTCTTTTGCATTTTCAATTAAACTATTAAATATTTGCTCTTTAAAATAAGCAGTTTCTTCGTCTTTAATTGTTTCATAACTGACTTGAACATCCGTATCCCAATCTTTAATATCATCAAATAAATCATCAATAATTTGGGTATTTCTATCATCATCTAAATAAATAGCCTCGTAAGGTGCATATCCACAAGCTGCGGCTTCCATAATTTCTTCATTACTATAACCACGGTCTCGCATTTCCCATAAAAAGTCATAATCACTCATGTTCATACTCCATATATTTTTGTTAATTTTCTAACAGATAGGTTGGACATTTATGTCCAATATTTTTTATAGCTCATCCATCTTCGTCGGGTATTTATGCCCGACCTACGTTTTTCAGACGGCCTCCACCGCCCCTAATTCCAACAACACCTGAAAACCATCATTGATATACCGCGAATCGGGCATTTCTAAAAATGGGAATGCCGCCACATCGCCCAGTTTCAACGCTGCCATGCGCAGGATAACGGCGGCGAGGTTGCTGCGGACGATTTCCGGGTCGGTGAATTCGGGGCGGCTATTGAAATCTTCTTCTGAAAACAGCCGGATACACACGCCTGCGGAGACGCGTCCGCAGCGGCCGGAGCGTTGGCGGGCGGCGGCTTGGGAGATTTTTTCGACGTGAAGCTGCTCCACTTTTGCCCGCGCGGAATAGCGTTTGACGCGCGCGAGGCCGGTGTCGATGACGTATTTGATGCCCGGCACGGTGAGCGAGGTTTCGGCGACGTTGGTTGCTAACACGATGCGGCGTTTTGCGCCGGTGGGGTGAAAGATTTTGTGCTGCTCGGCGTGCGACAGGCGCGCGAACAGGGGCAGGATTTCGTCGTTGCGGCGCAGCGTGGACTTGCGCAGGGCTTCGGCGGCTTCGCGGATTTCGCGTTCGCCCGGCAGGAAGACTAAGATATCGCCTTCGCCGTGTCGCGCCAATTCGTCCGCCGCATCGACAATCGCGTCGGTCAACTCCACTTCGGCATCGTCCTCGTCTTTGCTGGTTAGCGGGCGGTAGAGGATTTCAACGGGATAAGTACGTCCGCTCACTTCCAGCACGGGCGCGCTGTTGAAGTGTTGGGAGAAGCGTTCTGCGTCTATGGTGGCTGAGGTGATGATGACCTTTAAATCGGGGCGGCGTGGCAGGAGCTGTTTCAGGTAACCCAGCAGGAAGTCGATGTTCAGGCTGCGTTCGTGCGCTTCGTCGATGATAATCGTGTCGTAGGCGGCGAGATAACGGTCGGTCTGCGTTTCCGCCAGCAGGATGCCGTCGGTCATCAGCTTGACACAGGCATCGCGCGATGTGTGGTCGGTAAAACGCACCTTATAGCCCACCGCGCTGCCAATTTCGGATTTCAGCTCTTCGGCAATCCGCTCCGCCACCGAGCGCGCGGCCAAACGGCGCGGCTGGGTATGCCCGATTAGCCCCGCCGCCCCGCGTCCGAGTTCCAAACAAATCTTGGGCAACTGCGTGGTTTTGCCCGAACCGGTTTCGCCGCAAATAATCGTTACCTGATTTTCGGCAATGGCTTTTTTGATTTCTTCGAGCTTTTCGTGAACGGGCAGGGTGTTGTCGAACTCGGGTTTGGGCAATGCGGCCAAACGCTTCAAAAAGATTTCGTGCGATTTTCGGTATTTTTCTTCGACTTTGGACAAGCCGCCGTATTTGTTGGGGTTTTTGAAGGCGGATTGCAGGAAATGGCGGTCTTTGGAGAGGGTTTGGGAGAAATCGGGATGGGGCATGGTACGGGCGGATGTCGGTGGGAATAAAAATGGTAGTATTATAGCAAACTGGCTTCGCCTAATCGGTATGGGTACTATTTAGACCTCTTTGACAGGCAGGCTGTATTGTTTAATGAAAAGGAATATCTATGAAAAAGATTTTATGTTTGGTTTTGGCGATGAGTATGGGCAGCGTAGCATTTGCCGCGGAGTACAGAACGAAACAGCCCATTGCCCACGACTGGCTGAAAATCAACGGCAATCAGTTCAATATTGAATCTGCCAACGAACGCGGGCATATATGCGGCGCGCAAGGCAAAATGGATAAGAATAAGGTTTGGAAAGATGGGGAAGGCTGCCAAATATCGTTCCAATTCAAGGGGGATGAGGTAAAAGTGGATGCCGAGGGCTGCGAAAATTATTGCGGCGCGGGTGTATCTTTCCCGTCGGAGTATTACAAACTGCCGCAGGTTTGTTCGCAACAAGGTGTCAAAAAGATGGAAAACCGTTTTCAGACGACCTTACGTTCAGGAAAATTCGAACAGGCTGCGGACATCAAGCAAAACTATCTGAAACAGTGCGGCGATTTCCTCAATCCGATTGAAACAGTGACCGCCGCCAACGATGCCGCCGATGCTTACCGTCAGGCAAACAACAAAGCCGCCTGTATCCAAACTTTGGATGCGGTGCAGGATCATTATGAGAGCCAATTGTTGGATAAGGACTTGGTGAATAAGATTAATGTGCAGATGGAGCGTGACAAAGCTTTGCGCCAACAATGTAGCTGAACGCTGATAAAAAGGTCGTTAGAAGGTCGTCTGAAAAGTAAATGTGTACTTTATGACGGCCTTTATTATTGCCGTTGGTCGTAAAAAATGCTCGTTTGGCATATTTATTACAAAGTCATATTGTTTGTGCTTAGAATGCGTTCCTGTCTTCGTCAGATAACAATTTTAAGAACAAAATTATGAAAAAATATCTTGCTTTGATGTGTGTTGCAGCCTTATCTGCCTGCGGTGGCGGCAGCTCCTCCCCCAGTACGCAATCCACGCCGACACAGGCTCCAAAATCTGCCCAAGCCCTGCCCTCGGCAGACGCAGCTTCCGCATTGCCGGTAGTTGCGAAATCGGAAAAACCGGAATCCGGCAAACAATTTTTCAGCGGAACCAATGCTTCTGATTCCGCAGTGGCATTCAATCATGCCGATTGGAACAAGATTACCGTCGAAGGCGTAGAGGTCGATCTTGCAGCCGTACAAGGCGAGAGTTTTAAAAACGGCTGGCGGGACAGCGTCGGCGGTTCGGAGAATAAACGCCTTGCCAATTTTGGCGGCAATTACGTCCTGCACCACAGCACACCCGATGCGGTTGCCGGCATCGTGAAGACCGAATCGCAAAACAATTACGCTTTCTTCAACGGTAATTTTACCCGTGAAGCAGAAATGCCGAAAATCGGACAGGCGGTTTACGACGTATCGACCGTCAGCGTACGCGGTACTTTGGTCCAAGCATACGGTACGGGCCGTCTGACTGCCGATTTCGAAAGCAAAAAAGTCAGCGGCAGCCTCGGCTATTTCAACAAAACGCTCACCGTTGATGCGGATATCAACGGCAACAGATTTTCTTCCGTCACCCCGACGGCAGAAATACACGGCGGTTTCTTCGGTTCCGCAGCCGCAGAGACAGCAGGTGTTTATCAGGTCGGTAAAATCGTAGGGACGTTTGCCGGCCAAAAACAATAAAAAGTGAAAGTTGCATTTACTTTTTTACAAGGGGTGCAGACACTCAAAATTTCACGACTTTCGGCATAAATATCAAATGTGTAGCAACGGCACGGTAAAGTTGGTCATCTTACGGGTCTTGTTACTCAAGCAGAAAGTATTTAAAAACGAAAAAAGCACAAAATTTTGAATCGTCGAACCACCCCAAGGGGAAAGGTCGTCTGAAAACGGTTTGGTTATCCGTTTTCAGACGACCTATTTTTGTCAGAAATTCTGGTATTGTTTACAGTATTTGAAAGAAGATACAGATGAATACGGATTGAACGACGACACCATAATGGTGGAAGAGATTGCCTGTTGGTAAGGCGGGTTTTCTACAACCGGTACGGTGTACAAACAGGTCATCTGAAAATACGAAATGGCAGCCGAACTGACTTAATCTTGCGCAAGTTCGTCCAATTCTGACTGCAAAATAATTCCGTAATCCGCGCTCAACACATATTTTCCATCTTCCAAATCCTGTGCGTACCGCGCTAAAAAATCGTACAAGGATTCAGCTTCCTTACTGCGTGTTGGATCGTCGTGCCACATTTGAATGATTTGCCCGACCGTACCGTGTTCGGTAGGGTCCAAATCTATCATTTTTTCGTTGCCGCAGCCGTCGGACGTTAACGGAATCCATTTTGGGTTCCACCACAAATCAGATTTGATACACGCATCTTCAGGGTCGCAGTCAAAGGGTGTGCCGTCGTCGTCCTCAAATGTGCCGTCTTCATATAATTCTTTCCAAACTTCGTACGTACTGATAATGCGCTCGATCGGCAGCCATTCCTCGCCCATCAGTACACCCTCATAGGCAACTTCGCCATCAGCAATACGGTACAGTTCTTTGAAATCTTCTGGTAGTGGATAACCCAATACTTTTTCCAAGTCGGCGAAATCCGCTTCACTTGCGCCTTTGTTCAACGAAAAATCCGCTTCTCGTTCGATGGCTGCTTCAGGATATTGCTGTTTCAGTTTTTCAAGCTGTGCACTGATTCTGCTGATTAACTGCTTCATCTTGGTTCCTCTTCAGTTTCGGTTAATGACAAGAAATGGATAAATGGGTTATCCGAGATACGAAATATGTGGGAGTCGTTCTTAAAAAATCTTGGGTATTCAAAAAAATTTCAAGTAGCCAAAGTCGTTATATCGGCATAAATTTGACTGATACCTTACTATGCTGTCATTAGGATATGGTAAATATATCTTTGCTGACTTAGTGTCATTGTGCAATGGGGATGAGATATTTTTTCAGCATTATCTTCCAAATACTGTAAATTCCGCCAGAACTCTTTATCAGGGGATAGCGAAACCCTAGCCCCTTTAGAAAATTGTGCTTTGTGCATCAAGACAGGTCAGAATTATACTGCTTCAAAGCAAACTCACTCTATCCTTCACAAACAGTTGCAGCGAAAAGAAAGAGCGGTTTTGTCGCGATTCCTCTATATCGGTTACAATCCGTTTTTTCCCCTAAACCAATATTCCAAAGCACAAAATTATGCTGAAAATCATCTCTGCCAACGTCAACGGCATCCGTTCCGCCTACAAAAAAGGATTTTACGAATACATCGCCGCATCGGGTGCGGACATTGTCTGCGTGCAGGAACTCAAAGCGCAGGAAGCCGATTTGTCCGACGAAATGAAGAATCCGCACGGGATGCACGGCCATTGGCATTGCGCCGAAAAACGCGGTTACAGCGGCGTGGCGGTGTACAGCAAACGCGCGCCTGACAATGTGCAAATCGGTATGGGCATTGAAGAATTCGACAGGGAAGGGCGGTTTGTACGCTGCGATTTCGGCAAACTGTCGGTGATTTCGCTTTATCTGCCCAGTGGCACCAGCGCGCCGGAGCGGCAGGAATTGAAATACCGTTTTTTAGACGCGTTCTATCCCATGCTTGAAGCCATGAAAGCGGAAGGGCGCGATATCGTCGTCTGCGGAGACTGGAACATTGCCCACCAAAACATCGACCTGAAAAACTGGAAAGGCAACCAGAAAAACTCAGGCTTCCTGCCCGAAGAACGCGAATGGATAGGCAAAGTCATCCATACGCTCGGCTGGACGGATATGTGGCGCACGCTCTATCCTGACAATCCGGGCTACACTTGGTGGAGCAACCGCGGACAGGCGTATGCGAAAGATGTCGGGTGGCGCATCGACTATCAGATGGTTACACCCGAACTTGCCGCCAAAGCGGTGTCCGCGCATGTTTATAAAGACGAGAAATTTTCCGACCATGCACCTTTGGTCGTGGAGTATGACTATGCTGCCCAATAAAGTTTTCGGCAAATACGATTGGAACGTGAACGGCAAAACCGGCATAGGCGCGGCATGGGTGGTCGCCGCGTTTGTACTGCCTATGCTGGTGTGGACGATATTCATGTTGGCGCGGATGTCCGGCTGGGTTGAAATGACCCGCGCAAATCCGCTTTGGGCGGTGGTGTGGCTGCTGTTTTCGCTGCCTTGCCTCCTGATTGCCGCCAAATGTTTCGGCTGGAAAGGCTGGCGGTTGATTGCCAACATCCTGATCTGCCTCGCCACCTGCGCCGTTTTAAGTGTCCCCGCCGTGCTCTTGATTACCTTTACGCTCAACGATTTGCTCAAATAGGTCGTCTGAAATGCGAACTTTCGAACTCGAAGACCTGACGCTTTTCTTGATACGCGACGCGGACGAAGCAGAAATGTGGATAGACCGCTGGGCGGTCAGTTATCCCGTCGTCCAAACCGCTGCCGCTTCCGCTAACCAAAGCATCGCCCAATGGCAGGCAAATATTCAAACAGCGTTTGAAGGCATCAGCGGCGAACATATCGCCGTCGTCGCACACGGCGCAGGCGTATCCGCTTTTCTGGCATGGCTCTACCAAACCGACATCCTAACTCAGAAAAAAATCGTCAACATCATCCTCGTTTCGCCGCGCCCCGAAGCCTTCCACGACGATGAAATACACACCTTCCAGCGCGTCCGTTGCCCCTGCCGCACCGCGCTTGTCATCGCCGAACAAAACGGCACACCGCGTAACTGGGCGGAAGAACGAGCAAACCTGTGGAACGCCCGCCTCCTCCTGTCGCCACACTCTGGCACGCTCAACGGCGCACTCGGCGGCTGGCAATGGGGCATGAAGCTGATGCAGGAAATGCTCTTGAGTTGAACAAAACACTTGCAAGGATAAAACAGAAAAGGTCGTCTGAAACTGGAAATCAGGTTTCAGACGACCTTTTCGCAGGCAAGTAACAGTTTCGGGTAAAATACGGCAGTTCGCCAATTTATCCGAAAGAATCCCATGTATTCCTTAGCCCGCAGCCTGTTGTTTAAACTTGATGCCGAAAAAGCCCACCATTTCACTCTCGACGCGCTCAACAAAGTATACAAACTCGGCCTGCTTCCGATTTCCGACAACCGCACCAAGCCCGTCAAACTCATGGGCATCAACCTGCCCAATCCGGTCGGGCTGGCTGCCGGACTCGATAAAAACGGCGAATACATAGACGCATTGGGCGCACTCGGTTTCGGCTTCCTCGAAATCGGCACGGTCACGCCCAAACCGCAGCCCGGCAACCCGCAGCCGCGCCTCTTCCGCGTTCCCGAACACCAAGGCATCATCAACCGCATGGGCTTCAATAACCACGGCATCGACGCCATGATTCAAAACATCGAAAAAAGCCGTTATCAAGGTGTGTTGGGCATGAACATCGGCAAAAACGCCGTAACCCCCATCGAAAACGCCGCCGACGACTATTTAATCTGCCTCGAAAAAGCCTACGCACACGCAAGTTACATTACCGTCAATATTTCCTCTCCCAACACCAAAAACCTCCGCGCACTGCAAGGCGGCGACGAACTGAGCGCGCTACTCGAAGCCCTGAAAAACAAACAGGCGCAGCTTGCCGCCGCGCACGGAAAATACGTCCCGCTCGCCGTCAAAATCGCCCCCGATTTGGATGAAGCGCAAATCGAAGACATTGCCCACGTCGTCAAATCCGTCGAAATGGACGGCATCATCGCCACCAATACAACCATCGACAAATCAAGCCTCGGCAGCCATCCGCTCGCAGGCGAGCAGGGCGGCCTAAGCGGCCTGCCCGTGCGCGAAAAAAGCAACCAAGTGCTGAAAACATTGGCGGAACACATCGACGGCAAGCTGCCGATTATCGGCGTAGGCGGCATTATGAACGGCAAGGACGCCGCCGAAAAAATCCGTCTCGGCGCAGCCGCTGTCCAAGTGTACAGCGGCATGATTTATAAAGGTCCGGCATTGGTGAAGGATTGTCTGACAACGTTGAAATAAGTGCGATTTCCAACACAAAAGGTCGTCTGAAAACCGGTTTAACTGGATTTAAACGGTTTTCAGACGACCTTTTTAACGGAAATTCAGATCTCAATAATCTATTGAAGGATAAATTCCCAAACAATATTATTTGCTATTAAGAAACATAATATTTTTCTTTTAAAGAGGAATTGCTTGAAATAACCTGAGGTTGAGTCATACAAGATTTCTCCGCATTAAACTTTATCCGTAATGCCTGTCCCAGTTTTTTACCATTAGGACGGGGTCTTTACATAAAGCGTTACGATGTTTATTCAAGTATATTCTCATAAAAAAACAAGCAGTTTGGAGTAAGGTCATTAAATTACCTAAAAATGTCGGATTTCCAGCACAACTTCCACTTGCCTGTTAATCAGGTAAAGAAATTATATTCAGTTTTAAATTAATCAACCAGATTATGAGAACAAATAGAGTTCCGTAATACATTCCATACATAAAACTTCTCAATTGACTTGTTTTTCTTTCGGTATGAATAAACCCTCCAGAGAATAATAAACAAAATAAAAACATAAAATAAAAAAATGGTTCATGAATAAGTAGCATCAATAGAGTTATTGTCCATATTGCAGTATATATATAAAAATAATTAGGTAAAATATAATTTCTTTCAAAGAAATTCATATCTTTCATTCTTTTTCTCAGTTCTACGTCGTTTTTCCACTCAGTAACAAGAAAAATAAAAAGAATGAATAAAGCAATACTTGGCAAGTAGATATTAAT
>CALDNV010000432.1:0-11461 GCA_937914605.1 uncultured Neisseria sp. | reverse complement strand
CTGCTATGGCACCACAACGGTTTCGATATTCAGTTACAGAACGACAACCTTGACCATCCCTATGGCTTGGATTTTTACCATCACCAGCTTTAATACATTTTGCCAATGCCTCACGTCGCGCAGATTCAAAACCTTCAGTATTGTTTTCTGCATAGCCCACCGCATCATTAGCAGGATTGTAATAAATTACACCCCAACGGTTCGGCACTTTATACACCCGTCGAGAAGACGAACTGCCACCTCCCCAACCGCACGCACTGCCATCGACAGTTTGGCAATAACCGTCAGTCGGATTCCCTCCCAAAGGGTTACCCAAGACGGTAAAACTATTCAAAGTCAACAACATCAAAAATATCTTCTTCATCTTTATACCTCTTAATCTTTCACGCTATTCGTTTCTCTCAAAAACCCTACCGTATAACTCAGCATCGCTTTCGACCCTATCGCTGCAAAATAAGTTTTCAGACGACCTTTTAGCATTTAGAGGTCGTCTGAAAATTCATTTAGTAACGAAGGTAATCAGGATGGCGGGAACAGCCTGAATAGCGGACAGTACATTTAAATGATTGCCCTGCCTCACATGCGGAAATTGCTTTTTGCTCTGCCTCAGCAATAGAGTCGGCATTTTTTGCAGCAGCCCTATATCTTCCTCCATCTCCTCCCAATACAATCGCCCCACACATATTACGGTATTCAGTCATTAAGCTACAGCCTTCCCCATTGCGATCTAATGGATTCTTACCACCCCCTGCCTTAATGCAATTTGCCAATGCCTCTTTATTGGCTGAATGATAGCCCTTAGTATTATTTTCAGAATAACCTATTGCTTGGTTCGCAGAATTATAATAAATGGCTCCCCAACGACTGGGAATATTAATAACCCGACGTGCCTGCCCTCCTGACTGGTTATTACCGCTGCACCCCGCCAAGTCCGGTCTTTGAATACAAGGATTCATCACAGGATCGTTAATCGCATTCAATCCGTCGGCTAAAACAAAGGGGCTAACCTGCATTGCCAACAACATCAAAAATATCTTCTTCATCTTTATACCTCTTAATCTTTTCCGCTATTCGTTTCTCTCAAAGCCCTGCTGTATAACTTCGTATCGCTTTCGACCCTATCGTTGCAAAATAAGTTTTCAGACGACCTCTGAGCATTTGGGGTCGTCTGAAAATTCATTTAGTAACGAAGGTAGTCAGGATGGCGGGAACAGCCTGAATAGCGGATGGTGCATTTAAAAGGGCGATTTTTTTCACAGGAATCAATAGCATTTTGTTCAGCGGTCTCCAAGTTGAAATCGCTTTTAGCAGAAACACGACCATTCCCTATTACACCACCAATTGCAATTGCTCCACATCCATTTACATACTCAGTCATAAAATGACATCCCTGACCATTAGAAGCTATTGGATTTTTGCCACCACCATTCTTAATACAGTCAGCTAATGCTTCTCGTCTTGCTGACTCTGCACTTTTAGTATTGTTTTCAGATACTCCTATGGCTCGATTTGCGCCATTAAAATAAATAGCACCCCATCTATCAGGAATGTTAATAACCCGTTTTGTTTGCCCCATCGGTCGGTTATTACCCGCACATCCCGGCAAATCGGGATGATAGACACAAGGATTGCTCATTTCGTTTGCGTTCGCGAAACTGCTTAAAATCATGGCAGCTATTAATAATATATGCTTCATCGGTTTATTCCTTATTTTTGAACATCAATCATATTCTTACTTTACCCTGTTCCCCAAACAACCCAGTCGAAATCAGACGGGCTGTTCCCACTTTATAGTTCATCGCCACACAATAAAGTTTCAGACGACCCCTAAGCCTTCAGGGGTCGTCTGAAAAAACAAATCAATCGGCAATGCTGCCGTATTGCTTTGTGAAGTTTACAAAACGCCTTGATGGGCGGTATCGTGTCCCAAAGCGGTCAGGAATTGCGACATGCTGTATGTTTCGCCTGAGGCGGCAAACTTGAACGCGTCTACGGTATCGCCGCCATCTGAGGAGTGGACGGCATCCAAGACGGTCAGGGTGTCGTCGCTGCCTTTGAGTTTGACCACCCAGTTCTCTTTGTTGTTTCCTGCTTTATTGATTTCCAAATCGATATCTTTCAGCGTCAGATTGCCTGAGAACAATACGGTATTGTCCTCGCTGCTTGCGTTCAACGACAATTTGTCATGCCCGCTGCCTTTGCCGAATGTAATCGTATTGGCATAGCTGCTGACGGAAATGGTGTCATTGCCTGCGCCGGCATCAATGGTGCTGTCGTGTCCGACTTTGACGGTGTCGTCGCCGCTGCCGCCGATAAAGGTGGTTTTGCCGCCGTAGTTGCCTGAAACGCTGACGGTATCACCGTTGTCGGTGCCGTGAATAATGCGGTTGGAACCTTCGTACAGCCGTTGCTCAAAGGTATCGCTGTCGTCATTCAGGTATTGAATAATCGTGCCGTCTTTGCGGACATGGGATACTTTCAAACCGAAATGTTCGATGATTTGTTCCGTGCTGTATGTGCCGTTGTCGAATTGAAACTCGGATATGGCGCCTTGCGAACCCATTTGGTTTTTAATCGTCAATACGTCATTGCTGCCTTTGATGGAAACGGTCCATGTGTTGCCGTTCAAACGGGGATTGATGGTGAAGTCGAACGGATCGGGCGTGTAGTCGATGCCGGTTTTGTCGTAGCCCGGGGTCACGGAAATATTCAAGTCATCCAATGTCAAGCCGCCGGTAAATTTTACGGCGTTGCTGATGGAGGTGGGATTGAATTCTTCGTCGATATCGAAACCGAAATCGAAAATGGTGTCGTGTCCGTATCCTTTGCCGAAGACATAGGTATCACGCCCATCGCCGCCTTCCAGATAGTCGTCGCCTGCGCCGCCGTCGAGGTAATCGGCTCCGACCCGCGCATACAGTTTGTCATTACCGTTGCCGCCGTACAGTTTGTCGTCTGAAGACCATTCGTTGCCCCAGTAGCTGGTGCCTTCGTCTCGGATGATGTCGTCGCCGTCCATGCCGTAGATCACGTCCCTGCCGTCTGTGCCGGAACTTAATTCGTCATTAAATTTGCTGCCGACAATCACATCGTCGTTCGGTGTGCCTTCATTTTTGATGCCTTGGTCGGCTTTTCCGGTGTTGACGGCTTTGAGCAGGGTTTCGGCTGTATAGTTTTCGCCGAGGAATTGGAATTGGTTGATGGAAATATGTCCTTGGGCGTCAACTTGGTTTTGAATGGTTGCCGAGCCGTTGGCGGATGTGATTTCCCAGTTTTTGCTGCCGTCGGCATTGTCGATGACGTTTACTTTGATGTCGCTGACACGGAGGTCGTCTGAAAACTTCAGGGTATTGTTGCCTTGATTGTCGATAATCGTATCGTCGCTGCCGTAAATATAGGTGTCGTTGCCTGTTCCGCCTTTCAACATATCTTTGCCTGCTCCTCCGATTAAAGTGTCGTCGCCTGCGTCGCCGTTGATGGTGTCGTTGCCATCACCGCCGTCCAAGTAGTCATTGCCGTCGCCGCCGTTAATGTTGTCGTTGCCGCCCATGCCGTAAACGGTATCGTTGCCGCGGCCGCTATTGAGTCGGTTGTGTCCGTCGTTGCCGGTCAGGGTGTTATTGCTGTTGTTGCCTGCCGCGTAGATATTGGCGTTGCCAGTCAGGGTAACGTTTTCAACGTGGGTTGAGGTGGTATAAGAAACGCTGCTGATCACGGTATCATTGCCTTCACCGCTATTCTCAACGACAACATCTTTTGCGTTATCCACATAGTAAGTATCGTCTCCGATGCCTCCGCGCATCATGTCCGCGCCTGCTTTACCGTCGATGACGTCGTTGCCGACGGTGCCGTTCAGCGCGTCGTTTCCATCCGTGCCTTCAATACGTTCTCCTGCATTGTCGCGTATTTCTACTTGCGCTTGAGTGGCTTTGATGAATTGGTTGAGGTTTAATGTGCCGTTTGCGAAAACAAACCGTTGGACAGAAGGCATATTGCTGCCTTCTTGGTATTGATTGGAAATGGTCAGGACGGATTGGGTGTGTTTCACTGCGATACGCCAGTCCTGTCCACCCTCTGCATTGCGCACGGCGGTAACCGTCAGATCGTCTGCGCTGAGACCGTCTAAAAAGCGGATGCTGTTGCTGCCTTGGCGGTCGATTACTGTATCTTTGCCGCTTTTTTCGCCGAACAAATAGGTATCGTTGCCTTCACCCCCTTGCAATACGTCGTTTCCTGCCGCGCCATCCAAGATATCGTTGCCTTCATCGCCGAACAGTTGGTCGTCGCCGTCTCCCCCGTTGATGTTGTCGTGACCTGCGCCCCCGTAAACCGTATCATTGCCGCGCCCGCTGTACAGGCGGTTGTTGCCGCTGTTGCCGACCAATACGTTGTCTGAATTGTTGCCCGCGCCATAAATATTATCCGAACCGGTCAAAACCAAGTTTTCGACATTGTTCGGCAAGGTGTAGCTGACATTGCTATAAACGGTATCCTGTCCTTCATTTGCCTTTTCCACAATGTTGTCTGCGGTATGGGTGGCATAATAGACATCATTGCCCTTGGTTCCTTGAAAAACCTTGGGTTCGGACGACCTTTCCAAAGATGCGGAGTGTGCGGCGGATTCTTCAGAAACGATTGCGCGAAAGACTTGTTTTGTATCCATGATATTATTTTTTCCGTGAGCTGACGGTTGCCTATCCGGAGAGATGGGATAAATAACCAGATTGGGGGGGATCGTAATTTATTGATTGAATCGTTACACGCAGTCGAACTGCGTGGCTTCCTTAGACTGCTTTATCCTCAACAAGTTCTAACTCTTTCTCAAAACATTATTTAATCGGAATTTATATTTCAATTGATTAATTTGTTTATCATTTATGTCAAATTGAATTCAAATCAAGATTAAGCGTTGGGCAACGCCGTACTGCGCCAATCCAATCCGCTATAAAATGAAAAGGTCGTCTGAAAACCTAATGGATGAGGTTTTCAGACGACCTTTTATTTACAACAGGAAATTACAGCGAACGGGCGACTTCGACGATGTCGAAGCATTCCAGTTGGTCGCCTTCCATAATTTCGTTGTAGCCTTTGATCATCAAGCCGCACTCGAAGCCCATGCGGACTTCTTTGACGTCATCTTTGTAGCGTTTCAAAGAAGACAGTTCGCCGGTGTGGATGACCACGTTGTTGCGGATGAGGCGGATATGGGAATCGCGTTTGACCACGCCGTCGGTAACCATACAGCCTGCGATGTTGCCGACTTTGGATACGCTGATGACCTGACGGATTTCGACCATACCGGTAACCTGCTCTTTCTCTTCCGGCGCCAGCATGCCGCTCATGGCTGCTTTGACGTCGTCGATGGCATCGTAAATGATGTTGTAGTAGCGGATTTCCACGTTTTCATTTTCGGCAAGTTTGCGCGAAGAAGCATCTGCACGCACGTTAAAGCCGATAATGAACGCGCCTGAAGCGATGGCAAGGTTGACGTCCGACTCGGTAATGCCGCCCACGCCGCTGTGCAATACGTTCACTTTCACTTCGTCTGTGGACAGTTTTTTCAGGCTGCCCGCCAAAGCTTCGTAAGAACCTTGTACGTCTGCTTTGATGATGACCGACAAGGATTGGGCTTGGTTTTCGCCCATGTTGTTGAACATATTTTCCAGCTTCGCCGCCTGTTGTTTGGCAAGGCGAACGTCGCGGTATTTGCCTTGACGGAAGAGTGCGATTTCGCGGGCCTTCTTCTCGTCTGCCAACACCATTGCGTCTTCACCGGCGTTCGGTACGTCGGACAAGCCGAGGATTTCGACCGGAATAGACGGGCCGGCTTCGTTGACGGCTTTACCGTTTTCATCGACCATCGCGCGGATTTTACCGAACGCGGTACCGGCAAGCAGCATATCGCCTTTTTTCAGCGTACCGCTTTGCACCAAGAGGGTGGCGACCGCGCCGCGTCCTTTGTCCAGACGGGCTTCGACGATGATGCCTTTGGCAGGCGCATCGACAGGGGCAGTCAGTTCCAAAACTTCGGCCTCAAGCAATACGGCTTCGAGCAATGCGTCGATATTGATGCCTTTTTTGGCGGAAACATCGATAAATTGCACATCGCCGCCCCATTCGTCCGGCACGACTTCGTGTGCGGTCAACTCTTGGCGGATACGCTCGGGGTTGGCGGCTTCTTTATCGATTTTGTTGACGGCAACCACCATCGGCACGCCCGCTGCTTTAGCGTGGGCAATGGCTTCGATGGTTTGCGGCATCACGCCGTCGTCGGCTGCGACCACGAGAATCACGATGTCGGTTGCTTTCGCACCGCGCGCACGCATGGCGGTAAACGCTTCGTGACCCGGGGTATCCAAGAAGGTAATCACACCACGCGGGGTTTCAACGTGGTATGCGCCGATGTGCTGGGTAATGCCGCCCGCTTCGCCTTGTACCACTTTGGCGCGGCGGATGTAGTCCAACAGCGAGGTTTTACCGTGGTCGACGTGACCCATGACGGTAACAACCGGCGGACGCGGCAATGCTTCGGCTTCCACAGCTTCCACGCCTTCATCCAAGAATGCTTCGGGATCGTCGGCGGCGGCAGGTTTGCCGATGTGGCCGAGTTCTTCCACCACAATCAGGGCGGTGTCTTGGTCGATGGATTGGTTGATGGTGACCATCATGCCCATTTTCATCAGGGCTTTGACCACTTCCACGCCTTTGACTGCCATTTTATGCGCCAAATCGGCAACGGTAATGGTTTCGGGAACCAAGACTTCGTGAACGACGGGTTCGGTCGGTGCTTGGAAGGCGTGTTGGTTCGGCTCGAGTTTGAGTTTCTTGCCTTTTTTACCGCTGCGTACGCGCTCGTCGTCGCCGTTGCGCGCATTGCGGTCGCGTCCGCCTTTACCGCCTTTGCCTTTGGCGTTGCGGCCTTGGTTGTCATCGTCGCGGTTGTGGCGGTCTTCTTTTTTCGCACGAGCAGGATTGGCGGCTTTGCCTTCTGCGGGCGCGGCTTTGGCTTTTTCAGCAGGCTTGCGCTGCTCGGCAGCTTTGGCTTCAGCTGCGGGCTTGGCTTGCTGATCCGCCTGTTGTTTCATGGCTTCGCGACGCGCCTGACGCTCTTGTTTTTCTTTCAACAAGGCTTCTTGATGGGCGCGTAAAGCGGCGGCGCGGCGTGCTTCTTCGTCGCGTTGCGCTTGCTCTTCCGCGCTGACCACAGGTTGCGGAGCGGCAGGGGCAGCGGGTTTAGCTGCTTTTTTCGCGTCTTTGCCTTTATTGCCTTTGTCTTGTTTAGGTTTGGCTTTGCCTTCGGCAGGTTTTTCAGACGACCTTTGGGCAGGTTTTTCTTCAGCCTGAACTGCTTGTGCAGTAGGTTCTGCCGGTTTGTCGTCGGCTTTGCTTTCAGCTGCTTTCACGTCGGCAGGTTTTTCAGCCGCTTCAACAGGTTTCGCTTCTTCCGCTTTGGCTTTCGGCTCGGCTTTTGCTGCTTTGGCAGCCTTCAACTTCGCAGCTTCCGCTTCGGCTTTCGCACGCGCTTCGGCACGGGCGGCGGCTTCCGCTTCGGCTTTTGCCTGTTCTGCGGCTTGGTCTTTCGCTTCAACCTGTTCGGCTTTTTGCGCCTCAGCTACTGCTTTGGCTTTAGCTTCGGCGGCAAGTTCTTCCGGCGAAGGAATCGTTACGGCGCGGCCACGTTTGCGTTCGACTTTGACGCCGCCGACAGTGCTAACTTCGGTTTTTTTGCGGCGGATGCTGATGGTTCCGCCGTCATTGCCGTTTTTCTTTTTCAGATAGGCGTTCAGCAGTTGCTTGTCGTCCAGCGTCAGGGAATCGCTGCCGCTGTTTTTATTGACGCCGGCTTCTTTCAGTTGTTTCAACAAATCATCGACGGGGCGTTTCAGTTCGGCGGCAAATTGTTCTACGGTTGTGTTACTCATCTGTACCCCCATTAGTTCTCTTCGGTAAACCAGTGTTCGCGGGCAGCAAGAATCACTTTTTTCGCCGCTTCTTCATCTACACCGGTTATTTCAATCAGTTCGTCAACGGCCAGTTCCGCCAGATCGTCGCGGGTGGTTACGCCGGCTTCCGCCAGTTTGCGGAGCATATCGGAATCTACGCCGTCCAGATTGCGCATGTCGTCTGAAACTTCTTCCAGCTTCTCTTCGGACGCAATCGCCATGGTCAGAATCGCATCACGCGCGCGGTTGCGCAGGGTTTCGACGATTTCTTCGTCAAAGCCTTCGATGGCGAGCAATTCGGCAGCCGGAACGTAAGCGACTTCTTCCAACGTAGCGAAACCTTCTTCCACCAAAATATCGGCGGTTTCGTCGTCGATGTTCAGATGCGCGGTGAAGAGGTCGCGGATGGCTGCGTCTTCGGCAGCGGTGCGTTCGTCCGCTTCTTCGACAGTCATGATGTTCAACTGCCAACCTGTCAAATCGGATGCCAAGCGCACGTTTTGACCGCCGCGGCCGATGGCAAGCGCAAGCTGGTCTTCGGCGACGATCACGTCAACCGCGTGTTTGTCATCGTCAATCACGATACGGCTGACTTCGGCAGGAGACAGCGCGTTCATCACGAACTCGGCAGTTTCAGACGACCACAACACCACATCAATGCGCTCGCCTGCCAATTCGTTGCTGACGGCGTTCACACGGGAGCCGCGCACACCGATACAGGTACCTTGCGGATCGATACGTTGGTCGTTGGCTTTAACCGCCACTTTCGCACGTTGACCCGGATCGCGCGCCACTTCGCGGATTTCCAACAAGCCGTCTGCAATTTCAGGCACTTCCATTTCGTACAGCTTCGCAAGGAAATCGCCCGAAGTACGGCTGAGGATAACTTGTTTGCGGCCGGTGTTGCCGATTTCGTCCACACGCAAAAACAGCGCGCGGATACGGTCGCCGCCGCGGAAGTTTTCACGCGGAATCATTTGTTCACGCGGAATCAGCGCGTCCAGCTTGCCCGGAACGACTTCAACGATGATGCCGTGGCGCTCTACGCGTTTTACCGTACCGGAAACGATGTCTTCTTTAACAGCCAAGAACTCGTTCAGATTTTGCTCGCGCTCGGCATCGCGGATGCGTTGCAGGATGATTTGTTTGGCAGTTTGCGCGGCTTGGCGGCCAAAGCCTTCGTTCGGCAGCGTTTCTTCGTAGTAGTCGCCGATTTGAATGTCGGTACCCGGAATTTCTTCTTGGATTTCTTCGATGGTTTTTTCCAGGTCGGGATAGGTGTAATCCTCGTCGGCAACAATCAGCCAGCGACGGTAAGTATGATATTCGCCAGTATCGCGGTCGATTTCGACGCGCACGTCCATGTGCTCGCGGTCGGCTTTTTTCTTGGCTGCGGTAGAAAGGGCAAATTCCAATGCTTGGAACACCACTTCCGCTTCAACGTTTTTCTCGCTTGCCAACGCTTCGGCAAGTTGCAACATTTCGCGACTCATTTTTTAGAATCTCCAATATCAAGTTTTAAAATTTAAATTCGGGGCGCAGGCGGGCTTTATCGATATTATCCAAGCCGATTTGCGCGGTTTTGCCGTCGAAAGAAAGCGTTACGGTATCGTTTTCACAACCCTCGATGCGGCCGATAAAATTCTTTTGTCCGTCAACCGGCAGGCGGGTTTTGATTTTTGCCTGTTGTCCCGCAAAGCGCACGAAATCGGCGGCTTTTTTCAGAGGCCGGTCAAGGCCGGGGCTGGAAATTTCCAGATTTTTATAATCGATGTCTTCCACCATGAACACGCGGCTCAAATGATTGCTGACGGTCGCGCAGTCTTCGACGGTAATCCCGCCTTCTTTATCGATGAACACGCGCAGCGTGCCTTGCGCAGTCAGCTCGAAATCGACCAGTTCATAGCCCAAACCCGGCAGGGTTTTTTCGAGAATTGTTTGAATATCCATGAATCTCCCGGAGTACATAAACAAAAAAATGGCCCCGTGGCCATTTTTCGTCAAAATTGAAAAATTGGCTTATTATAACCGCTTTCCACTCAAAAGAAAAGCGTTGATTTATCGCGGCTTTTTTCAGACGACCTCACAGAATGAACACGCCTGGCAGCATAAAACCAAGCTTAAAATTGTTGACAAAAACGGTCGTTTGAAAAATCGCCATTAAACCTTACCCATTGATAATCATCATTTTATTTCCAACCTTTCTTTTTCAGACGACCCCATTTCCCTTCCATACGGCTTGCACGAAGCACGCCGTCATTCTAAAATCCAAAGCTGTTATCATCGAAACAAAAAGGCATTGCCATGTCCGCCCGCCCCATCTACAACTTTTCCGCAGGTCCCGCCGTCCTGCCCGAAGCCGTATTGCGTACCGCGCAGCAAGAAATGCTCGACTACAACGGCACAGGCTTCCCCGTCATGGCGATGAGCCACCGCTCGGAAATGTTCCTCAGCATCCTTCATCACGCCGAACAAGACCTGCGCACGCTGCTGAACATTCCCTCAAACTACAAAATCCTATTCCTGCAAGGCGGCGCGACCACGCAATTCAACATGGTTGCGATGAACCTGGCGCATGGCTTCCCGTCCGCCGACGCAGTGGTAACGGGCAACTGGAGCCGCATCGCCTACGAACAAATGAGCCGCCTGACCGATGCCGAAATCCGACTGGCGGCACACGGCGGCGAACAATTCAACTACACCGCCCTGCCGACCGTCGAAACTTGGGACATAGACAAAAACTCCGCCTTCGTCCACTTCGCCATCAATGAAACCGTCAACGGTCTGCAATACCAAACCGTTCCCAAACTTTCAGACGACCTGCCGCCGCTCGTTTGCGATATGTCCAGCGAAATCCTCTCGCGCGAATTTGACGTTTCCGACTACGGTCTGATTTACGCGGGCGCACAAAAAAACATCGGTCCTGCCGGCGCAACCGTCGTCATCATCCGAGAAGACCTGCTCGACCGCTGCCCCGACAGCATCCCCGATGTCTTCAACTACCGTTCCCACCTCAACCGCGACGGCATGTACAACACCCCGTCCACCTACGCCATTTATATGTCCGGTTTAGTGTTCCGCTGGCTGCTGACGCAAGGCGGTGTGAAGAAAATCGAAGCCGTCAACAACATCAAAGCCCAAACGCTTTACGGCGCCATCGACGGCAGCGGCGGCTTCTACATCAACCGAATCCGCCCCGATGCCCGCTCGAAAATGAACATCGTCTTCCAAACCGCCTCAGCCGAACTCGACCGCCGCTTTGTCCTCGAAGCCGAACTGCAAGGCTTGTGCCTGCTCAAAGGCTACAAAACCGTCGGCGGCATGCGCGCCAGCATCTACAACGCCATGCCGCTCGAAGGCGTACAGGCGTTGGCGGACTTTATGAGCGATTTCCAACGGCGTTACGGCTAAGACAAAATACGCCTTTAAAAGCGCAGCCGATTCAACACAAATCTCAAGCGCGGATGAATGCGTACCGTAATCAGGTATAGTGGATTAAATTTAAATCAGGACAAGGC
>CALDNV010000431.1:0-11497 GCA_937914605.1 uncultured Neisseria sp. | reverse complement strand
CTCTTCACCCGCCTGTTCGCGCCGTTCCCAATCCAGCAGGGAATGGACCCAGCCCAGTTGGTAGGACAAATGTTCCGAAGGGGTTTTGCCGCCGTCCGCCGCACGGATATTTCTCGCGCTTTCGGGTATATCGGCGAACTCGGCGAGATACTTATCCAAGGCCGTCTGAACGGCATCTTGCAGCTCTTGTCTGCTTTGGTAATTTCTCACGAAAATCCCTTTGTCAATTTTTAGACGGCCTCATCAACCCTGCCGTTCCAGCATCCCTTGAAACCGCAACAATGCCAGCCACAAGAATCCTACGCCGATACAGCCCATGATCAGCATATGTCCCCACACGATTTCAATCCCCGCGCCGCGGAACAGGATGTCTTGCGAAAATTTGACAAACTGCGTCAGCGGCCAATATTCGCTGATCAGTTGCGCCGCATGCGGCATGTTGCTGCGCGGGGATGCGCCGCCGGCAAACAGGTTCATCACGATATACACCGGCAGCATCAGCATTCCGAACTGTCCCATCGTCGATGCGAACGTGGCAATCATGATGCCCAGCGACGCCACCGAAAACAGGAACAACGCCAGCCCTACCGCATAAAGCGGCACCGAGCCGATGAGCGGCACGCCTATGCTCAAATGCACGATAAACCACAGCGACGACAACGCCGCCACCCAAATCACGGCGGCATTTGCCAGCACTTTGCCCATCATCAGTTCGAACGCATTGACCGGCATCACCAGCAAATGCTCGATTGTGCCGCGTTCGCGTTCGCGGATAACCGCCGCCCCCGTCAATAAAATCAGCAACATACACGACATCGAACCGATTTGCGAAGTCGGCATAAACCACGCGCTCTCGCCGTTGGGATTGTAATAAGTATTGATGACGGGGTTGATTAACTCCGGTCGCGTCACGCCGGTGAATTCGTAAATTTCGCGGTTGATAATTTGCGAAAGATAAGACGCGCCCACCCCCGCCTGCGTCATCGACGTCGCGTCAACCAAAAGCTGCAAATCAGGATTGCGCCCCGCCGCCATGTCGCGCTGAAAATTGGGCGGCACTTCCAAAATAAAGGTGAACTCGCCCTTATCCATCAATTCGTCCGAATCTTCGCGCCGCACGTCCTCTACCGGTTTGAAAAACGGATGCTGCACGGCATCGCGGATACGCATGGACAAAACCGAACGGTCTTGGTCGATGATGCCGACGGTGGCATTTTTCAAATCCGCGCCCACCTGCGCCATCTGATAAATCGTAGCGGTGAAGATATACGCAATCAGCACCATCAGCACCGGATCAGTCAGCACGCTGCGGAACTCTTTGAGCATCAGGGTCAGAATGTTTTTCAGGGTACGCATGGGGATTCCTGTTGATAGCTTGCTTTCTCAAAGGCCGTCTGAAAAACCGTCCGGCTGTTTTTCGGCTTTACAGCCTGTTCCTTTAAACAAAACGGCGTTTGCCGCGTTACTCCGCCAGCGCCGCATCCACTGCCGAGAGCGCATGGATGGCGGTGCTGTCGAACACGGGCAGCGGGCTGTCGGTTTCGTTCACAAGCAGGCAGATTTCGGTGCAGCCGAGTATCACGCCCTGCGCGCCTTCGTTTTTCAGACGACCTATCACGTTGTAAAAGTAACGGGCGGATTCGGGGCGGATGCGGTTCAGGCACAGTTCGTCAAAAATAATGCGGTGGATTTCGTCTTGTTCGACGGCGGTCGGAGCTATGGTTTGTACGCCCTGCAAACCCATGCGCTCCGTATAAAAACCGTCGCTCATGGTAAAGCGCGTGCCAAGCAGGCCGACGGCGGACAAGCCCTGCCGTTTGATGGCGGCGGCGGTGGCATCGACGACGTGCAGCAAGGGGATGCCGGCCGCCTGTTCGATGGCGGGGGCGACTTTGTGCATGGTGTTGGTGGCGAGCAGCAAAAAATCCGAGCCGCCCGCTTCCAGCTTCCGCGCGCTTTGCGCCAACAGGTTTCCTGCCGCCGCCCAATCGCCGCTTTTCTGCAAACGGACGATTTCTTCAAAATCCACGCTGTCGAGCAGGATTTTGGCGCTGCGGTTGCCGCCCAAACGGCGGTTGATCTCGCGGTTGATGATTTGGTAGTAGAGCACGGTGCTTTCGGGACTCATGCCGCCGATGATGCCTATGGTTTTCATGTTTTTTCCTTTCGTTTGATGTGTGAAATTAATCAATCCTAGCGTGTCAGCACGAAGCTGTCGTCTATCAGCCGCCACACGTTTTCTGCGGGCGTTTGTGCCAATACAAAGCTCAACCAGTGTTCTTTGTTCATGTGGTAGGCGGGCAGGATGCCTGCCGTTGCGCGCCATGCGCCGATGTGTTCGGGGCGGCATTTGACGTTGACGATTTCCGTCAGACCGCCCTCGCCCATGCCGAGTTTTTCAGACGGTACGGGCATATACAGGCAGAACCATTTGCGGTTGCCCGTGTGACGGAACACGGCAAAGTCGGGAGATTTCGCCCACGGATATTCCGCCTCCGCGCCGTAGCGTTCGGCCAGTCCGTCAAACAGGGTTGTTCGATTCATGGCGTTTCTTTCTTTAATCGTGGGTTAAGGAACAAATCAGGCATCAAGACCCGCCTGCTGAGTTTTCAGACGACCTTTTTCTACTTCTCCTGTTTCTTCAACAACACGCACGCCAGAATCAGGCTGGTGGCGGCAAAGGCGGCGATGGCGGCGTATTCATGCAGCAGGTCGGCGGTGTGCAGCCCTTTGGTGAAGCTGCCGACGCTGACGGTGTAGTACCACGACGACGGAAAGGTTTTGCCGATAACCAGCGCGCCGCCTTCCATGGTGGAAAGCGGGTAGAGAAAGCCGGAATAGGTTTGTGCGGGTATCATGGTGATGATGGCGGTGGCGAAGATGGCGGCAAGCTGGGAGCGCACGAAGCAGGAAATCAAAAGCCCCAGCGCGGTGGTGGCGGACACCATCAAGAGTGTGCCGACGGCGAGTCCGGTAAACGAGCCTTTGAGCGGCACGCCGAACAGGTAAATAATCATCAGCATCATGGCGGCGAAATTGACCATGCCGACGGCGATATAGGGAAGCTGTTTGCCGATCAGATATTGCGCCACGGCGGCGGGCGATGCGTAGAAATTGGCGATGGAACCGATTTCGCGTTCGCGCACCACGCCGACCGCCGACATCATGGCGGGGATCATCATCAACACCAGCATCATCACGCCCGGGGCGATGGCGTTGATGCTGTCGAAATCCTGATTGTACATAAAGCGCGGTTCGATGCCGGCGGGGGCTTTGAGCGAAACGGGTAGCCCGCTTTCGGCGATGCGGTCTTTGGTGTAGGCGGTGATCAGGCTGCCGATGTAGCCGCGGATATTGGTGGCGTTAAACGGCATGGAGCCGTCCACATAAAAACCGACTTCGGGCTTGAGCCCGCGCGCCAAATCGCGTCCGAAACCGCTCGGAATATCGATGACCAATATGGCGCCGGAGCTTTTGAGCACGGTGTCGATTTCGGCTTCGGATTGTATCGGCGGCTGTTGGAGGAAGTAGCGCGAACCGTCGAAATATTCGACCAGCTCGCGGCTGGCGGCGGTTTGGTCGCGGTCGTAAACGGCGAATTTCAGATTCCGCACGTCAAACGAAATCCCCCACGATACCGACGCCATGATAATCAGCGGGCCGAACACGGCGAAAAACAGGCGGATTTTGTCGCGCAGGAGTTCTTTGGCTTCGCGGCGGGCGAAGGTCCAAATCATGGAGAAGCGGTATTTGAAGGTTTCGGTATTTGGGTTGTCTCGTAGGGTGTGTGAACTTGGTTCACGCACGCCGTTTTGGGTTTCAGACGACCCTGTATCTTTTCCTTGAAGGTCGTCTGAAAATTCAGAATGCCTGTCGTCCGATTCCCCTTCCGCGTGCGTGGCTTGCGCCACACACCCTACGGTCGGAGTTTCCTTCGGCAGGGTGCGTGAACTTGGTTCACGCACGCCGTCTACGTCTTGGCGAAACTCGAATTGATCACTTTCAGAGTGCGCAGCCTCTGGGCGGGACGACCTTTCCTCACCTTCCCCGCCTTCCGCTTCGATCAGATACTGCACAAACGCTTCTTCCAAATCCGGCGCATTCTGCCTTGCCACCAGTTCGGCGGGCGTACCCACAGCCAGCACGCGGCCTTTGTGCATAAAGGAAATGCGGTCGCAGCGGGCGGCTTCGTTCATAAAGTGGGTCGAAACGAAAATGGTGATTTTGTCTTCGCGGGAGAGTTTCAGAAGATGCCGCCAGAACATATCGCGGGCGGCGGGATCGACCCCCGAAGTCGGTTCGTCCAAAATCAATACTTCGGGATGGTGCAGGCAGGCGGCGGCAAGTTGCAGGCGTTGGCGGATGCCCAAGGGCAGCGATGCGGGCGCAGTGTCGGCAACGTCCGCCAAATCAAACTGTTGCAGGGCTTCTTCCACCGCCGCCGCGCCTTTAGCGCCCATCTGGTAGAGTCTGGCGTGCAAATCCAGATTGCGGCGCACGCTCAGTTCTTCATACAGCGAAAACGCCTGCGACATATAGCCGACACGCATTTTCGTATCCAAGCCGCCCGCGTCTATCGGCTTGCCCAACAGCGTGGCGGCGCCTTCGGTCGCCTCCAACAGACCAGTCAGCATTTTCATGGTGGTGGACTTGCCGCAGCCGTTGCTGCCGAGAAAGCCGAAAATCTCGCCTTTTTGAATGGTAAAGCTGACATGATCCACAGCAGTAAAATCGCCGAAACGCTTGGTCAGCCCGTGCGCTTCCATCGCGGACGGCGCAGCGGGATCGGGGACGAACGGCGTAATGTCCAAACCGCCCGAACCCTGCTGTTTCTCCGGCGGCAGCATTTTGACGTAAGCCTCTTCCAACACATCGGTGTCGTAATCCGCCAGCACGTCGGCAGTGGGCTTGTTTTCCAGCAACCTGCCCGCGTCCATCGCCAGCAGCCGCTCGAAACGCTGCGCCTCTTCAATATAGGCGGTCGCCACAATCACGGTCATGCCCGCGTGTTCCCGCCGCAAATCGTCTACCAACGCCCAAAACTGGCGGCGCGACAAAGGGTCCACGCCCGTGGTCGGTTCGTCCAAAATCAACAAATCCGGGCTGTGCACCAGTGCGCAGCACAAACTCAGCTTCTGCTTCATCCCGCCCGATAGCTTGCCCGCCGCCCTGTTGGAAAACGGCGCAAGGCGGGTCGCCTCCATCAGCCGCGCAATCTGCCGCGTACGTTCCTGCCCATCCAAACCAAACAGCCTCGCGTGGAAATCGATATTCTCATACACCGACAAGGTAGGATACAGGTTGCGCCCCAAACCCTGCGGCATAAAGGCGATGCGGTGCGACAAATCCCGCCGCACGTCCTTGTCCGCCATATCGCCGCCCAACACTTCCACCCGCCCGTCCTGAATCACCTTCACACCCGCCATCAGCGAGAGCAGCGTCGATTTGCCCACGCCGTCCGGCCCGATCAAACCGACCGTCGCGCCTTTCGGAATGTCCAGCGACACACCGTCAAGCGCAAGGGTCTTGCCGTAGCGGTGGGAAAGGTTTTGGATGGAAACGGTGTTCATAATGCAGCCTTTTTTGCAGAAAACGGGATTTCAGACGACCTTAACTATTATTTAGTAAAAATCATTGCAAAACTGTCAGTGGAAACTCATCTCAACGATTTTCTCCATGCTGTTTAGGCTTGTATTGAGACATAATTTCTTCTGCTTGAGATTCCAATTCTGGAAACAAAGTTTTTTTGCTGATACCAAAAAATTTCAATTCCTCCATAATGGACTCTTTATTTTTGACAATAAATTTCTGACCATTTTCCGCTTTACGCTGCCATCCGTCAGGTATTAATGGGGGATACAACTTTTCACCGGCAATACCAAATAGTAGAAAACAACCTTGTTGACGAGAAATACGGGCATTATTCAATTTGGCACGGACACATACAACTCGCCCAAAACCATAAGGATCGATAACAGGTAGAAAGCTGGGTTTGTCTGTCCGTACATCGTGAATTAACGAGACAATTTCTTTTTGCTCATTAAATGCAATTTTTTCTAAATCACTATATTGCGTATCTTCCATCTTTTTTAAGAAAAATAGTAAGTCCTCAAAAATTTCATCTTTAGGATTCTTTGTTTCAATTGCTTTTATATAAGATCTAATATCATCTTTTTTTAAAAAATCTTCCATATGCTTAATCTGAGCTGGCAATTCAGCATCATTTAAACATTTATAAATATCAAAAGTTTCCGGCTGTAATGAAATTGCCGACAAAACCGCTACTGTATCACTATCCCCATATTTCACTTCCTCATCAGGAATATCTAAAATAATCAACTCCCCATCTTTATCATGATGCTCTTTATTCCATGCTGCAAAGTACAAGGCAACCAACGCATTAGCAGTTAAATCCAGTAAACGTGTCGCATATCCGTAGTGCTGCAACTTTACTAATTTTTCAAATAAAGTATCGTCAAGGGAAAAGTCATCAGGGCAATTAGTAAACGTGTCTTTAATAATTTTATGTTCATTTTCGATTAAATACTCGCAACCTTCCCGATAAATGCCCGGCAACATACGCCACCGTACATCCGCCTGTCCTCGGAAAAAACGGGTATGCCCCTGCTCAGGCTCTCCAATCTCTTTTAAAATTTCAAGCAAATCACTGACACTGCTAATTTCATGACTACACATTTTTCATCCTTAATAAACCTCAGCCTAACTTTAAGTAAAAAAGTTAAATTTCTCGTACCACATCTTTAAAAGCTTGTTCCCGGCCTTGCGCAATAGTTTGCAGTAAGTTTTTTGGTTTGGCGGACACCGTCTTTTTCCTCATGACCGATATGGTAAACCTCAATATCGCATCCCTCTTCCTCTGACAGGTAGCGGACTTCATAAGCCTCGCCTGCCTTAGGTGTGAAAGAAGCGGCGACTCGGCAACTATAATGGTGATTTCTCGTTTGAGACGAAAATGCGCCGTCCAAAACCACAGGCTGATTCCCCGATACGACCATCTCGCGATAAGAATCACGGAAAATGAATCCGGTGTCTTTTTCCGTTTTGCGGCTCAACTCGGTAGGCGGAATACCGATCGAAATATTCCTAACCTTACGCGGCAATCCGTTGACAAAACGACGGTTTACCGCGTTCCGTTTTGTTCCCTCCCATTTTGCGCAGTCCGTTTCAGGATATATGCGGATCAAATCCGAACCGTATGAACCATACGAGCGGATTTGTGCCTGACTGCCCGGATCGAAAGAAACGTTTTTCTTCACAACCTGACTCTGCATCGAGCCACACGCCGACAACAGTAAAATAGAACCCCAAAGTACGACTGATTTCATTATTCTCTCCAAATTTTCAAAATACAATTGTTGATAAACAAGATTCAAGCGTAGTCGGTTATCCTGAAAAGATCGTCTGAAAAACCGTCCTACTCGTTTTCAGACGACCTCAATAGCGTCACATGTAATGACAAATACCGCCTGATTTATCTAAAGGATACAACGAACAAAGGTCGTCTGAAAACCGTTCCTGAAATTGAGGAAACCGATATTTTCAGACGACCTTAACGATATTGGAACCGATACGCTTAACAACGGCTTTTTTCAGTCAAATATCGGATACACAGCTTGCCGCGCATTATTCCGCCAACCAAATCAGGCTGACCATGCGGCCGGTTTGTCCGTCGCGGCGGTAAGAGAAGAAAGTGTCGCGCTCCAGGACGGTGCAGTGTGTGCCGCCGTAGATCATGTCCACCCCTTCGCGGCGCAGAACCAAACGCGCCAGTGCGTAGATGTCGGCAAGATATTTACCGCCGCCGATATCTTCGAATGCGTCCGCCGCTTCGGGCATGGGCGTACAAAATGCGTCGAACACGTCCTGTCCGACTTCAAATGCGTCCGCGCCGATGGCAGGGCCGAGATATGCCATGATTTCGACGGGCGCGACATTCATTGCGGCTATGGTGTTTTGCAGCACGCCGCCCGCCAAACCGCGCCAGCCGGCGTGTGCGGCAGCGACGACCGTACCTGCTTTATCGCAGAACAAGACAGGCAGGCAGTCGGCAGTCATCGCGGCGCAGGCGGCTTTGCCTGTGTTGTCCACCGAAGCGTCTGCGTTGGGCGTGTTGCCCAATGCGTCGGCGACGTTGACGACGATGGTGCTGTGGATTTGATTGAGGTAGGCGACGGGCAGCCCGACCTGTTCCTGCACAATTTCACGGTTGCGGCGCACGGCATCGGGATCATCGCCGACGTGCGAACCGAGGTTCAAACTTTGATACACGCCTTGGCTCACGCCGCCGTTGCGTGTGGTAATCAGGGTTTTCACGTTGGCGGGCGCAGGCCAATCGGCTGTCAGGAAATTTTTGCCTTGCGGGGCGAGGTTTAAGGTTTCTGTGATGGTTTTCATGGTATGTCGGGAACGGGTTTTCAGTCAGCTGGAGTTAAAATTTATTCATTTGTTTCATATTTTTCCCGAATCTTTAAATTAAGGAATATTAATGTGTAATAAATAGATAGAACTAATGTCATTCTAGGTTCAGATGTTTTTATTTTATTTAGAAATTTAAAGAGACCACTTTCTTCAGAATGATCTGGGAGACTAAATTTATCCAAAAAATGCTTATGAAATGGAATAAGCGGTTCGACATCTGATTTAATAAAGCTCAAGATGCTTTCTAATCTTGTGTAATCAATTTGACCATTAATCCGGTGAGCGAGCCGATTCCTGATAGTATTTACATTTGCGAATATATTGTATCCCCAGTCAGGCAGTTTTAAAGACTTAGCCATTTTTAATTTATGATCAAAACTGATAGTGATTTTTTGCTCTTCGCTATTCCCTTTTCCTTGAAACCAAAACATTTTTTCTTGGTTGCAAAAGCTGCATATGTAAATCTCTAAAAACTGCTCACAAATTAAATGTATTCTTAGGACTGCTCCAATTTCATCATCAGTGTCTCGGATCTGATCAAGTATTTCTTTATTTTCTTGAAATAATTGAAGATACAATCTGTCAAACATTTCTATATTCATATTTGATCTGCTATTTTGTTAACTTGAACAGAATATTGTTTTCAGACGACCTTCTGCATGAAGGTCGTCTGAAAACACCTATTTAATCCCTCACATAAACCACTTCGACATCGTAATCGTCTTCGTTCCAATCATCGTCGTCATCTGTGCCGAGTTTGTCCTGCCACTCTTCTTCGTTGCTCAAAGACGAATCCAAGCCTGCTTCGAGGCGCAGGACGGAGAGCAGGTGATACATATCGTCAGGAATCGGAGCTTCAAAGGAAACGGTTTCGCCGGTTTTCGGATGGATGAAACTTAAGCGGTAGGCGTGCAAAGCCTGACGCGCGCCTAGACTTTTGACAGCTTCTTTTACCGGTTCGCTGCACGGATGGCGCAGGTTGCCGTAAACGGGGTCGGCGGCAAGCGGATGGTTGGCTTCGCGCATATGGACGCGGATTTGGTGCGTCCTGCCTGTTTCGAGCGAGCATTCGATGTAACTGTGGGCAAGATAGCGTTCCAACACTTTGACGTGGGTAACGGCAGGTTTGCCGCCGAATTTGACGACCGCCATTTTCAGGCGGTTGTGCGGATCGCGTCCGATTTGGGTTTCGATTTTGCCGTCAAAGGGAACGATGCCGTTGGCGACGGCGCGGTAGATGCGTTTGACCGTACGCTCTTGAAGCTGTTGCACGAGGGAATTTTGTGCGGGCAGGGTTTTGGCGACCACCATCAGGCCGCTGGTTTCCTTGTCTAGTCTGTGGACGATGCCCGCGCGCGGAATCTGGCTCAATTCGGGACAATGCGCCAATAAACCGTTGAGCAGCGTCCCCGTCCAGTTGCCTGCGGCGGGATGGACAACCAGTCCGGCAGGTTTGTTGACGACGATGACGGTATCGTCTTCGTACACAATATCCAAATCCATCGCTTCGGGTTTGAACGCGAGATTCTCTTCGCTCGGACGTACCGTTACGCTGACGGATTCCCCGCCTATCATTTTGTCTTTGGGTTGGGCAGGCTTATCGTTTACAATAACCGCGCCTTCTTTAATCCACGATGTCAGGCGGCTGCGCGAATAATCAGGCATGAGCTTTGCCAACACTGCATCCAGCCGCCCGCCCGCAAGCTCCAGCGGAACAGTCAAATTAACACAACTTTCTGCTTCGGGGGCTGACGTAAAGTCTAAATCGTCGCTATAATCGGCTTCATTATCAAAGGAAGTATTCTGCATGAAAAAAATTCTTTTAGTAGTTTCGTTAAGTCTGGCACTGGGTGCCTGTGCAAGCAATAAAGGTACGGTCGATAAAGACGCGCAAATCACACAAGATTGGAACGTGGAAAAACTCTATGCCGAAGCGCATGACGAGTTGAACAGCAGCAATTATACGCGAGCCATCAAGTTATACGAAATTTTAGAATCCCGCTTCCCCAACGGCCGCTACGCGCAACAGGCGCAGCTGGACACCGCATACGCCTATTACAAAGACGACGAGCCTGAAAAAGCCCTCGCCGCCATCGACCGCTTCCAGCGCCATCACCCGCAACATCCGAATATGGATTACGCGCTTTACCTCAAAGGCTTGGTTTTGTTCAACGAAGACCAATCCTTCCTCAACAAACTTGCCTCCCAAGACTGGTCCGATCGCGACCCTAAAGCCAACCGCAGCGCATACCAAGCGTTTGCCGAATTGGTACAACGCTATCCGGAGAGCAAATACGCCGCCGACGCAACCGAGCGCATGGCAAAACTGGTGGACGCTTTGGGCGGTAACGAAATCTCCGTTGCCCGCTACTACATGAAACGCGGCGCCTACCTCGCCGCAGTCAACCGCGCCCAAAAAATCGTCGAGCGTTACCAAAATACCCGCTACGTCGAAGAATCGCTCGCCATGATGGAGCTGGCTTACAAAAAACTGGACAAACCCCAACTCGCCGCCGACACCCGCCGCGTTTTGGAAACCAACTTCCCGCAAAGCCCATTCCTGCAACACCAATGGCAACCGAACGATATGCCTTGGTGGCGCTACTGGCGTTAAGGCTTGAAGTTTAAGGCATAGTGATACCGTATCGCCCTATGCTTTTCTGAAACCAAAGGTCGTCTGAAACTGAAAAATACAGTTTCAGACGACCTTTTTATGTTTCAAGCAATCGTTATTCGTGGGCAAAGCCCACGCTACCGTTCCTACATCGCCTGACCGACTGCGACATTTCAAAAAATATAACGAATGCAAACAAAAGCCTCTATACCTCCATTCTCCGACCAAAGCTACAACCCGTAGCGTGGGCTTCGCCCACGAATTCCAAAAATACAAAAAGGTCGTCTGAAACACAAACCTAGTTTTTCAGACGACCTCTCCACGACCTCACTCACTTCGGCAAATTTCAACGCAAACGCTGCCAATCCAATCCACAATTACCTCCAACAGCCGTCATTCCCGCGCAGGCGGGAATCCATCGGAAATTCTAAGAAACTGATGTCT
>CALDNV010000430.1:0-5424 GCA_937914605.1 uncultured Neisseria sp. | reverse complement strand
GGCGTTGCCTCGCCTTGCCGTACTATCTGTACTGTCTGCGGCTTCGTCGCCTTGTACTGATTTAAAGTTAATCCACTATATTGTTAAAGGGATGTCTGAAAAATGACGGTATATTTTAATAAGATTATATGAAATTTGAAAAGGTCGTCTGAAAACGGGTTGGGGGGCTGCAAATCCCACCGCCCCGTTTTCAGACGACCCCGATATTTATTCTTCCCAATCCTGCGTTTCTTCCGAATCGTCAGGCTGACCGCCTTCCATGACGGATTTGATTTCTTGGAAGAGGGCGCGGAAGTTTTTCGGCGGTTTGTTTTGTTCCTGCTCTTTTTTCGTATTGCGGATTAAGGTGCGCAATTTGCCTGCGTCGGCATGGGGGAAGTCCGCCATAAACTGGGTAAGCGCGTTGTCGTCTGCCAAGAGGCGTGTGCGGGCTTGTTCGACACGTTGCAAGAAGGCGTTGTGGGCGGTATTTTCGCCGCGCAGTTTGGCGAGGAAGGCTTCGATGGGCGCGGGGTCAGTGTCGCGCATCAGCCTGCCGATGAATTGGCTTTGGCGTTTGAGCGCGCCGTTGGACGTGATTTTTTTGTAGGTAACGACGGCTTCGTACAAGTCCTCGTCCAAGCCGATTTTTTTCAGCGTATCGGTCGAGAGTTTGGTCAACTCCATGCCCAAAGCCTGCAAATCGTTCATCTGCTTTTTCATTTGGGTTTTGCTGACCCATTCGTCTTCGTTTTCAAACATTTTGATAAACCTTTAATTTTGTTTCGGGTATTTTAGCACGTTCGGGCAGGTTTCACGTCAACGCCCTGTTGAAACGGCGTTTTCAGACGATCTTTTATAGTGGATTAAATTTAAACCAGTACGGCGTTGCTTCGCCTTGCCGTACTATTTGTACTGTCTGCGGCTTCGTCGCCTTGTCCTGATTTAAATTTAATCCACTATATCTTCTGCGGCGGTATTTTTGCCGAGGTCGTCTGAAAACGGTTAAAATGCCGCAAACCTCTGTCAGGAAACCTTTTATGCTGTTCAACCACACCGCCTCCGAGCTGACCGGCTTATGCGGGCACGCCTTGGATTTGGCAAAAAACATGGGCGCGGCTGCTGCCGAAGCCGACTTTAGCGAATCCATCGGACAAAGCGTCAGCGTACGGCTGGGCGAAATCGAACAAATCGAATTCCAGCAAGACAAATCGCTGGATATTACCGTGTACGTCGGCAAACGCAAAGGCCGCGCCAGCACCGCCGACTTCTCCGAAAAAGCCCTGCAAGACACTGTCAAAGCCGCCATCGACATCGCCCGCTACACCGCCGAAGACGATTGCGCAGGTCTGGCAGATGCTTCGCTGATGGCGCAACACGTCGGCGACCTCGACCGTTATCACGAATGGGATTTAAGTACGGAAGCCGCTATCGAGTTGGCAAAACAATGCGAACAAGCTGCCCTGAGCGCGGATGAACGCATCGAAAACTCCGAAGGCGCAGGCGTTCAGACTGGACATTACCAATACGTTTACGGCAACACCCACGGCTTCACCGCCCACCAACAAGGCACGCGCCACAGCATTTCGTGCAGCATCGTCGCCGCCGACGAAAACGGCATGCAGCGCGACTACTGGTACGATGCCGCCTGCCGCCATCAAGACATGGACAGTCCCGAGCAAATCGGCAAAACCGCCGCCGAGCGTACCTTACGTCGTCTGAACAGCCGCAGCATCCCGACAGGCAGCTATCCCGTCCTCTTCGATACCACCGTCGCAGGCGGCCTTATCGGACACCTCGTTGGCGCACTCAGCGGCGGCGCGCTCTACCGCCAAAGCAGCTTCCTGATCGACAGCATAGGCAGAAAAGTCCTGCCCGATTTCCTCAGCCTGCGCGAAGAACCGCACATCCCCCGCGCCTTCGGCAGCACCTATTTCGACTCCGAAGGCGTCGCCACGCGGCCGCGTTTCGTCATCCGTGACGGCATTGTCGAAGGCTATTTCCTCAGCAGTTACAGCGCGAGAAAGCTCGGTATGCAGACCACGGGCAACGCCGGCGGCGCACACAACCTTTATTTGAACCATACGCACGAAACGCAGTCCGACCTGCTGAAAGAAATGGGCACGGGATTGTTGGTTACCGAACTGATGGGTCAGGGTGTGAACACCATCACGGGCGACTACTCGCGCGGCGCGGCGGGTTTTTGGGTGGAAAACGGCGTCATCAGCCACCCCGTCCAAGAAATCACCATCGCCGGCCGCTTGCAGGATATGTACCTCGGCATCGTCGGCACTGCCAACGACGCGCTGCGCCGCTCTTCCAACAAAATCGGTTCGGTACTGATTGAGAGCATGACCGTGGCGGGGGAGTAGGTTTTAGGGCGGGCGGGTCGTCTGAAAGCCACAGTCTCGGCGAAACACTGCCTGAAGACAGGATTTAGTCGTGCAAAACCGTACAAACTGTGGCATAATCCGCCCGTCTTTACAAAAAGACTTCAGGAGTTTGAACGGGTTTCCTGCTCGTCAAACTTGTCCGAACCGAATGACGGTTCTTTTATTTTTCGGAGTTATCCATCATGGCATTGACCGTAGAACAAAAAGCACAAATTGTTAAAGATTTCCAACGTAAAGAAGGCGATACCGGTTCTTCTGAAGTACAAGTCGCTCTGTTGACTTTCCGTATCAACGATCTGACTCCCCACTTCAAAACCAACCCTAAAGACCACCACAGCCGTCGCGGCCTGTTGAAAATGGTCAGCCAACGTCGCCGTCTGTTGTCTTACTTGCGCCGTACTCAACCTGATACATACCGCAACCTGATCACCCGCTTGGGTCTGCGCAAATAATTGCTGCTTTACCGGACACCGCTTGCGAAAGCGGTGTTTTTCATATGGGCTGACGATAAACAATAGGGCAGGTTTGTTGGGGTTGTCTGAAAAAGGTCGTCTGAAAACATATCCGTCTCTTAAGCCTCATCGTTTCAGGATAAATCATGAATCAAAAACTGACCAATCTGTTCGCCAAATATCAAAATAACTTGGCTTTCGCCTCGCGCCCCCGTATCGCCTCCGTACATGATTTGGGTTTGATGGATGAAACCTTGCTGAATTTGGCGGTCATCAACCAAGCCCGCGAAGATGTTTTATTGCTGATTCAAAATGGCGCGGACGTCAACAAACAGGGGGAAATGGGTTTTACGCCTGTCCAAAATGCCTGCTTCAACGGCAATGTGGCAATACTTGAAATACTTTTGGCAAACGGTGCCAACCCGGACATCAAAAATGAATTGGGCAATAAGGCAGCGGATTATGTCACTGACGAGCGGCATGGCAAAAAGAAGGCAAAAGAAATGATGGCATTGTTGAAATACTATAAAAATCATTAATCAAAATGAAACATACGGCTCGAAATTTCAGCCGGTGTTTGCCTGACTCGATTTGTTTTCCCTGACCTTTTTGAATGGACAACATGAATATTTACGACTTCACCTTAAACGATGCCCAAGGCGATCCGGTTTCCCTGAGTGTTTACCGCGGTAAGGTGCTGCTGATTGTCAACACCGCCACGCGCTGCGGATTGACGCCGCAATATACGGCATTGCAGCAGCTTTATGAACGTTACAACGGGCAAGGTTTGGAGATATTGGATTTTCCGTGCAACCAATTTCGCGGACAGGCGCCGGAGAGCAGTCGGGAAATTGCTTCCGTCTGTCAGACGAAGTTTGGTACTGCATTCAAAATTTTTGACAAAATCGATGTCAACGGCGCATCCGCATCGCCGCTTTATGCTTATTTGAAGGCGCAACAGCCGCAGGATAGGGGCGGGCATATGTTGAAAGAAGCGGTGTTGCGGCTGGCGGCATGGGGCAGTAAGCATCAGGCGGGCGATATCCGCTGGAACTTCACCAAATTCCTGATTAATCGGCAAGGCGAAGTGGCGGCACGGTTTGCGCCCAGCGTAACGCCGGAAGAAATAGAAAACGATATCAAGAAGTTGCTGTAAGGGCGCGTGCCGTTTCAGACGACCTCGTCTGAAAAAACGTGCCGAAACCTTACGGTTTTTCACATTCGCGCGCCTTGAAAGTAGGGCGCATTATCTTTATGTTAAGGGAAGCCGATTGTTCGGCAAGAACAAAATGTCGGTTTGTGGTATCCAAAAAGATTCAATGAGATAGATTGAAATTGCGGCTAAACGCGCCGACTTGCGCAGCATGAAGCGGGTTCGGAATTTAAAGGAGCAAAGATGCAGTATTTCGGTGTGGGTTTTTTAGTATTATTGTTTTTGGAAATTATGTCCATCGTTTGGGTGGCAGATTGGCTGGGCGGCGGATTCGCTTTCCTGCTGATGATAGTCAGCTTTATCGGCGGCTCGATGATGCTGCGCCACACGGGGCTGTCCGGCATTTTGCTTGCGGGTGCGGCCATCCGCAGCGGGGACAATATTTCCATGTATCAGATGTTGTGGCCGATACGTTATACCGTCGCCGGGATTTTGCTGCTCAGTCCGGGTTTTGTGTCCACCATTATCGCCTTGCTGCTGCTTTTGCCGATTAAGGGTCGGCCGGCGGCCCAAATGAATACGCAGTCTTTCCGTCAGCAAACCTTTACGCGCCGTACTGAAGATGACGGCGATATCATCGAAGGCGAATACACGGTGACCCGCGCCGATCCGCAAACCAAACACCAAGACTATATCGAACACAAACGCGATTAAACGGTGGAAAATCGGCATGGCGGCAGCATTCCGACTGCCCGGTTTTGGAAAGGTCGTCTGAAAAGATTTTCAGACGACCTTTTATCTATATGAAAAAATGACTGAAAATGTCATGCAGTTTCGCCCGAAACAGACAGTCAATGCTATACTTGCCAACTTATTGTCGATGAAAACCGGCTGGAAACAGCCGTTACGGAAACGAGAAATCAAGATGAGCAGAATCCAGCAAACCTTTGCCGCGCTTGACGGCGCAAAAGCCCTGATTCCCTATATCACCGTAGGCGATCCCAATCTCGATACCACGCTTGCGCTGATGCACAGTTTGGTTGAAAACGGCGCCGACATCCTGGAATTGGGCGTTCCCTTTTCCGACCCGATGGCGGACGGTCCGACCATCCAGCGCGCCGCCGAGCGTGCGTTGGCAAACAAAGTTTCCCTCAACGACGTATTGAACATCGTACGCCGCTTCCGCGAAACAAACGGCAACACGCCCGTCGTCCTGATGGGTTATCTGAACCCGATTCATAAAATGGGTTATCAGGCATTTGCCCAAGCGGCTGCCGAAGCCGGCGTGGACGGCGTGCTGACCGTCGATTCCCCTGTCGAAACCATCACCCCGCTGCACGACGAACTCAAAGCGCGCGGCATCGACTGCATTTTCCTGATTGCCCCGACCACGACCGAAGAGCGTATCCAAACCATCGCCCGCGTTGCAGGCGGCTTTGTCTATTAC
>CALDNV010000429.1:0-5440 GCA_937914605.1 uncultured Neisseria sp. | reverse complement strand
TGAGCTAAGGCGAGGCAACGCCGTACTGGTTTAAAGTTAATCCACTATAAAAAACTTTACATTTACCTCAAACAGGTTTAAAACTCTTCCTTTTCCCCTATTCAGAAATTTGTTAACAATTTCCCCCTAAGGAGCTCAACATGAAAGTAGGTTTCGTCGGCTGGCGCGGCATGGTCGGTTCGGTTTTGATGCAGCGTATGAAAGAAGAAAACGACTTCGCCCATATTCCCGAAGCGTTCTTCTTTACCACTTCCAACGTCGGCGGCGCGGCACCTGATTTCGGTCAGGCGGCTAAAACATTATTGGACGCGAACGACGTTGCCGAACTGGCAAAAATGGACATCATCGTAACCTGCCAAGGCGGCGATTACACCAAATCCGTGTTCCAACCCCTGCGCGACAGCGGCTGGAACGGCTACTGGATTGACGCGGCGTCATCCCTGCGCATGAAAGACGACGCGATTATCGTCCTCGACCCGGTCAACCGAAACGTCATCGACAATGGCCTCAAAAACGGCGTGAAAAACTACATCGGCGGCAACTGCACAGTCTCCCTGATGCTGATGGCGCTGGGCGGCCTGTTCCAAAACGATTTGGTCGAATGGGCAACCAGCATGACCTACCAAGCCGCATCCGGCGCGGGCGCGAAAAACATGCGCGAACTCATCAGCGGAATGGGCGCGATTCACGCCCAAGTGGCGGACGAGCTTGCCGATCCTTCCAGCGCGATTCTCGACATCGACCGCAAAGTGTCCGATTTCCTACGCAGCGAAGACTATCCGAAAGCCAACTTCGGCGTACCGCTCGCCGGCAGCCTGATTCCGTGGATTGACGTGGATTTGGGCAACGGCCAGTCCAAAGAAGAATGGAAAGGCGGCGCGGAAACCAACAAAATCCTCGGCCGCAGCGACAATCCGACCGTGATCGACGGCTTGTGCGTCCGCATCGGCTCTATGCGCTGCCACAGCCAAGCCATTACCCTGAAGCTGAAAAAAGACCTGCCCGTTTCCGAAATCGAAGCAATTTTGGCAGGCGCGAACGACTGGGTGAAAGTCATCCCCAACGAAAAAGAAGCCAGCATCCACGAGCTGACGCCCGCCAAAGTAACCGGCACGCTGTCCGTCCCCGTCGGACGCATCCGCAAACTGGGCATGGGCGGCGAATACATCAGCGCGTTCACCGTCGGCGACCAGCTCTTGTGGGGTGCAGCCGAACCCTTGCGCCGCGTGTTGCGCATCGTGTTGGGCAGTTTGTAAGATTCACAGGTCAAACAAAAAAGCAACGGTTTATCCGTTGCTTTTTTTATGGCAAAGAAAACAGCATTCAACAAAGCGGAGCGATGCCGTTCTGACTTTAACCGATTCACCATATGAAGAGGTCGTCTGAAAAACCCGAAATCCGGTTTTCAGACGACCTCTTGCCATTCAAACAGGGAAACCGTTTGCCTGAAGCCCGTTTATGTTTCGGGCTGTTTCAGACGACCTCCCCTTTTCTGTTCGCCGATTAAATACCGCGCAGCAATTCGTTGACGCTGGTTTTAGCGCGGGTTTGCGCGTCCACGCGTTTGACGATAACGGCGCAGTAAAGGCTGTGGCTGCCGTCTTTGGAAGGCATGCTGCCGGACACGACAACCGAGCCTGCCGGTACGCGGCCTTGGTAGATTTCGCCGGTAGTGCGGTCAAAGATTTTAGTGGATTGTCCGATGAACACGCCCATGGAAATCACGCTGCCTTCTTCGACAATCACGCCTTCGACGATTTCGGAACGCGCGCCGATGAAGCAGTTGTCTTCAATGATGGTCGGGCTGGCTTGCAGGGGTTCGAGTACGCCGCCGATGCCGACGCCGCCGCTCAAGTGAACGTTTTTACCGATTTGCGCGCAAGAGCCGACGGTTGCCCAAGTATCAACCATCGCGCCTTCGTCAACGTATGCGCCGATGTTGACATAAGACGGCATCAGAACGACGTTTTTGGCAACGAAGCTGCCGCGGCGCGCAACGGCACCGGGTACGGCGCGGAAACCGGCGGCGCGGAATTCGTCTTCAGACCAGTCGGCAAACTTGGTCGGCACTTTGTCGAAGTATTTGTTTACGCCGTCGTTGAGGACTTCGTTGTCTTGGATGCGGAAGGACAACAGGACGGCTTTTTTCGCCCATTCGTTGACTTTCCATTCGCCCACGCCCAAACGTTCGGCAACGCGCAATTTGCCTGAATCGAGTTGGCGGATGGTTTCCAACACGGCTTCTTTGACTTCGGGAGTAACGGTGGTCGGGGTGATGTCCGCACGGTTTTCAAAGGCGGTTTCAATGATGTTTTGCAAAGACATGGGGATTCCTTTTGAAGAGGGTAAAAGGTCGTCTGAAAAATTCGGATGACCTGCAAACAGGCGGTATTTTGCCATGTAAACGCTTTGCCGTCAGCTTTTGCGGGAATGCGGCAATCTTCCGGCACAATCCGAGCTTCCACAAACCCGTCCCCGCCCGCTTAAAACAAATCGGCACAATTAAACAAAAAGGTCGTCTGAAAACCTAAAACAAGGGTTTTCAGACGACCTTCAGAATGGGAAGTAAGGTTAATCAAGGCAACGAACAACCTTCGGGCATAATAATTTTACAATCTTTCAACCCACCTTTTTTGCAATTTTGCAAAGCAATTTGCTCGGCAGTTCCCGGATGCCCTGCACCGTCAACCACAACGAATTTATTTTTAACTTTGCCTGCCGCAGCTGCAACACAACCGTTTCGTACCCACGCGATTGCTTTGCAAGGAGTGTTTTTACTACCTTGTTGACAGCGTTGGATTGCTGCTTGCTGGGCTTCTGCCTTAGAGCTGTGGTTTAGAGAGCCTGCAATATGTCCAACACTTGGACTATAAGCCAAAGCTCCGAATTTGGAGGGGACTTGTACCGTTACTGTTTTTGCCTGCTGTGGCTGTTGCCGATTCATACTTCCATTGTAATACGGATCGTTTGCTAAGATCGGAGCCATACAATGGGGATCTCCCGAAGGACCGCCCCCAACTCCAGGGGAGCAAGCAAAAGCAATAACAGGAAATAATGGGAGAAAAAAAGTTACAAGTAGTTTTTTCATTATCACTCTTCCTCGTCGTCTTCGTTTTGAGTAGGTCTGGGGGTTGGAAGCTAGTTTAAAGGACATGACGTTCCGTTTCCTGCACCCCACATGGTTGATGATCAGTGTAATTTGATGACATTAGGAGCAATGTGCAATAGGTACACTACATGCAGGCGGAACGACTGTTTTTCGAATCATCTACCGTCCAATTGGATTATAGCTGTTAAAGCTACCTTTTACTCCGTTAAACCAAGTGCCAACCATCAGTATCAAATCATTGGTAGCGTCAAAAGTAACCGCCCCACTGTCTAGACAAACTAAATCAAGAGGTCGTCTGAAAACTTTAATTCCGGTTTTCAGACGACCTCTTGGCAAGTGCCTGAATCAGCCTGCCGATTCTACGCCATAAGGTTTGTTTGACGTTTTGATAGTCAGGGTCAGTACGGCGGCGATGATAAGGAGGACACCGGCAAAAGTCATGGCATGTCCCGGGTCGGCGCCGAGCAAGTTTTCATAGATTTTACTGAAGGTAAGGGTTTGAATCAGCATCGGTATCACAATCATCATGTTGACGATGCCCATATACACGCCGTATCGCTCTTTCGGGATGGAATGCACGACAATCATAAACGGCACGCCCATCATACTTGCCCAGCCGATACCGAAGCCGATCATCGGGGCGAGCATCATGTTTTTATCGGTAACATGCGGAATCGTCAAAAGGGCGAGTGCGGCAAGGGTAACGGCAAAGGCATGGACGTATTTGGCGGCGTATTTGCGCGCCATCCACATCAACCCGAAGGCAGAAATAAAGGTCACGACGTTGTAAAAGCCATTGACCACACCGGTCCATGCCACTGCGTCCTCATATGCGACTTTGTTGGCAGAGGTAGCATTCCATATAGATTTGGCGAGACTGTGGGAGATGTATTGCCAGTAGATGAAGAGTGCGTACCATTGGAAGAGGTAAACCGAAGCGAGCTGCCACAAGGGTTTCGGCATGTCTTTAATAGCATGGTAAATTTCTTTAACGGCTTCAACAGGACCGCCGGATTGGGCTTTAATCGCCGCCAGCTCTTCAGGAGACGGCTCATGTTCGGGGGTGGACAATACTGTCACTAAAACAGAGCCGATGGAGCAAACGGCGCCAATATAGAACGAGCCGAATACCCAGTAGGGGATGCCCGCTTCGGAGGTTTGGTTCAACCAGTCGATTTTCTTGAAGGCATAGAGCGATATGTTGGCAAGGGTAATGCCCAAGCCGGTAAACACTGACTGCATCAAAAAGCCGGTGGATTGCTGGCGTTCGGGAACGGTATCGGCGATGAAGGCGCGGAAAGGCTCCATGGCGGTATTGTTGCTGATGTCTAAGAGCCACAGCAGCAATACGGCAACCCACAATGCGGTAACGTGCGGATAGAAGAACAGACACAAGCTGCAACCGATGGCGCCGAGCAGGAAATACGGACGGCGGCGGCCGAGTCCGGGAATCCATGTACGGTCGCTCATGGCACCGATAAGGGGCTGCACCAGCAAACCGGTAATCGGTCCTGCCATATTGAGGTAAGGCAGTTTTGCAGGGTCAGCTTGTAAGAAACTGAAAATCGGGTTGATGGCGGTTTGCTGCAAACCGAAGCTGTATTGAATGCCGAAGAAGCCGAAGTTCATCAGCATAATCTGGCGAAGCGTCAGGGATACTTGTGGGGAAATCTTCATTTTGAAGCGACTCCTGGACTTTATAAGAAGAAAACATGGAACAACAAACTGCGGGAAACACTGCATAGTCGAAGCGGTTGGGCCGCTTTCTTTATTTTTGGGCATATCGTATTGATACGTTGCAAATGGATAACGTGATGTGTTGTTTGTGTTTTCAGACGACCTTTTATTGTCGTATTGTGCCTGCCTCATGACGCAGACGTCGTCTGAAAGGATGTTTTACTTCAATGCCGTGACCGACTGCCGCCAAATCGTTTCTCCGACAACCCGAACGGGCGGACGGGCGGTTTCTTTGGTCTCGATAATGTCGAACAGGATTTCCGCCGCCAGCGCGCCCATGCGCATATAGGGCAGCTCGGTGCTGGTCAGCGGCGGGAACAGAGTTTCGGCAATCGCGCTGTGGTTGTCGTAACCTGCCACCGATACCTGCTCCGGAACGCGTACGCCGCGCGTCCTCAAAACGCCGTAAACGCGGACCGCCATTTCGTCGTTGCCGCAGCAAATGACCGTCGGCGGGTCGGCAAGCGACAATAATTTCAATACTGCCGCAATCAAAGGTTCGCTGTCGTTGGCAAAATCGGTGATACCGGTTTGCACCAAGTCAGGATCGAACACCATGTCCGATTCGTCCAAAGCGCGGCGGTAGCCCGCCAA
>CALDNV010000428.1:0-3316 GCA_937914605.1 uncultured Neisseria sp. | reverse complement strand
GGTCCTTTGAAGCACGCCGGGCTTTCGCTCGCCGTCAGTTTGGGCGCGTGTATGAATGCGGGACTGTTGTATTACCTGTTGCGCAAACACGGCATTTACCAACCTAGCAAAGGATGGGGAATTTTCCTGATTAAAATAGTGCTGTCGCTTGTTGTAATGGGCGGGGGATTATGGGCTGCACATACTTACCTGCCTTTTGATTGGGTACACGTTGGTGCTTTGCGTAAAGCAGGGCAGTTGTGCATCCTGATTGCGATAGGCGGCGGTTTGTATTTCGTTTCGCTGGCTACTCTGGGTTTCCGACCGAGGGATTTCAAACGGGTGGAAACTCGCTAGAGGCTGTTAAGACGTAAAAGAGGTCGTCTGAAAACCTATATTTCAGGTTTTCAGACGACCTTTTTCATCACGGGAAACTTACGCAACCGCAGGTGCGACGGCTTTCACATAATTCAGAGCGATAAACTGCTTTTCGGGATCAAGCTCGGTGATTTTGAGCAGGGCTTGCGATTTAGGCAGCGCGTCGAACGGGATGCCGGTGGCGCGTGTTACCAGCGGCAGGCCTTCGATGCGGACGAGGTCTTCTTTGAGGATGGTCGCAGTCAGCTCGCTTGTGCCTTGCTGTTGCAGGTACACGAGGCTCCAGTAGGCTTCCATCTGCCGTTGGAAATCGGCGTAGGCGGCGTAGGCGGTGTCGAAATCGCGCAGGGCGGCGAAGAGTTCGGCATCGCTTTGCCGGAAGAGCGGCTCGGCGGTGTCGTCTATCAGGCTGAGGAGTTGTTTTTGGTTGATGTAGTCGGCGGCGCGGCGCAGCGGCGAGGTGAACCAGCCGTAATGCTGTACGCCCATGCCGATGTGCGGCTCGGATTTGGTGCTCATGCGCACTTTTCCGGCGGGTTGGACCCGGAAGAGGCCGGGCAGGTCGTTGTCATGGAGCATCTGCGCCCAAGTACTGTTGGCGAGTATCATCATCTCGCTGACCAGCATGTCGATAGGCGAACCGCGTTCGCGGCGGACGACGGAGACTTTGCCTTCTTCATCCAATTCGATGCTGTAATCGTATTGCGGCGCGCGGTCGGGTTCGTATTTGCCGCGCGCTTTTTGCAGGGCGACGGCGAATTGGTGGAACCAAATCAGGTCTTGATGGTGGGCGAACATCATTTCGCCGGCTTCGTCCAAGCCCGTTTCTGCGTTGAAATGCGGCTCGATGGTTTGGATGCGCAGGTTTTCGGCGATGTTGACGGCTTCGATTTTGCAGGTCGGCTCGCCGACGTTGAACTCGCTGTCCACATCGAAATAAATGCTGACGGCAGGACGGTACGCGCCCGCATCAAGGCTGAACGCGGCTATCCAGTTTTCGGGCAGCATGGTGATTTTGCCGCCGGGGAAATAGACCGTGCTCAAGCGTTCCATGATGTTTTTTTCCATTTTGTCGCCTGGTTTAACGGCAAGCGACGGCGCGGCGATGTGGATACCGACGCGCTTCATGCCGTTGCCCAAATCGGTCAGGCTTAAAGCGTCGTCCACTTCGGTGGTCGATTCGTCGTCAATGGAAAAGGCGGTAACGTCGGCCTTGGGCAGGTCGGGCATTTCCGGAAGAGGGAGGTCGGGGAAACCTGTTCCGTTGGGGAAGTATTTGATTTCAAAACTGTCTTGCAGATATTGGGGAATGGACGTAATGCCGCCTGTTTTTTTCGCCAATTCGTAGGCGGAGGTTTTCAGCGCGTCGGCGGCTTTGGTAAAGGCTTTGTAGGTTAGCGACTGCTTGTCGGGCGCGTGCAGGATGGTTTTCAAATCCGCCGCGATTTCAGACGGCATCTCGCCGCGTTTCAAGGCTTCCGCCCAAGCGTCGATTTGCGCGTCTTGTTGTTTTTTGCGTTCGATGGCGGCAAGCGCTTGTTTCAAAGTTTCTTCGGGCGCGGCTTTGAACACGCCTTTGGCTTTTTTGTAGAAATACATCGGCGCGGCGTAAAGCGCAATCAAGGTCGCCGCCAGCTCGGTTTTGGTCGGCGCATGGCCGTAATATTCTTCGGCAATCGCCTCGGCGGAAAATTCTTCTTCGCCGCATACTTCCCACAATAAATCGGTGTCGATGTCCGCCGCCTGCGCCTGCGCGTTCTCCAAAAACGCCGCCATATCGCCGTCGAACTCGGCAAAGACGTTGTTCGCCTTCACTTTGGTGCGCTTGCCGTGTTGGGTATCGACTTGGTAGGTGGCGTCGTTTTTTTGGACGATGGCGGCAACTTTGAATTGGCCGGACTCTTCGTAAAAGATATTCATGTATTACTGCTGTCAGGTTGAAGTGGGAAACGGACGATTTTAGCAGATTCTTGTTGATAAAGACGGACAAAAGGTCGTCTGAAAAGCGAATCTGGTTTATTGGAAGGGCTTGTTGTGTTTAGGGCTGGCGGTGGGTGATGCATTTTGTGTCCAATTTTATTGGCGTTGATATGGGCAAAGGAATGAAGTTGGGTTGTTATAAAACACAAATAAGAATCGTTATCATAAACTTATTGAATTTATTAAGATTTTTTTGCAGGTTTGCCGACATTTACCTTTTAATGGATTTTGAAATTCGATAAAATAGCAGGATATTAAGATTTGTCTGTCAACCAGTTAGGCATAAACCCATGTTGGCCAGTTACTTTCCCGTCCTCGTATTCATCCTCGTCGGCCTTGCGGCCGGCGTGCTGTTTATCCTGCTCGGCACGATTTTAGGTCCGAAACACCACTACGCCGAAAAAGACGCGGCTTACGAATGTGGTTTCGAAGCCTTTGAAAACGCCAGGATGAAGTTTGACGTGCGTTATTATCTCGTCGCCATCCTGTTCATCCTCTTCGATTTGGAGGTTGCGTTTATGTTGCCGTGGGCGGTGGTGTTCAAGGAGTTGGGCGCATACGGCTTCTGGTCTATGCTGGTGTTTATCGTCGTTCTGACGGTAGGCTTTGTTTACGAATGGAAAAAAGGTGCGCTGGAATGGGAATAGAAGGCGTTTTGAAAAAAGGTTTCATCACCACCAGCGCGGATACGGTGCTGAACTATATGCGTACCGGTTCGCTGTGGCCGGTTACTTTCGGTTTGGCCTGCTGCGCCGTGGAAATGATGCACGCGGGTATGGCGCGTTACGACCTTGACCGTTTCGGCATTATTTTCCGTCCGTCGCCCCGTCAGGCCGACCTGATGATTGTGGCGGGTACGCTCACCAATAAAATGGCGCCCGCCCTGCGCCGCGTGTACGACCAGCTCGCCGAGCCGCGTTGGGTCTTGTCTATGGGTTCGTGTGCCAACGGCGGCGGCTATTATCATTATTCTTATTCC
>CALDNV010000427.1:0-2700 GCA_937914605.1 uncultured Neisseria sp. | reverse complement strand
TACTGTCTGCGGCTTCGTCGCCTTGTCCTGATTTAAATTTAATCCACTATACATGATTTAACCGATTGGGGTGCGGCATACGGGAAAGCATTGCCTACGGACGTAAAGGTCGTCTGAAAACGGATTTCAGACGACCTTTGGTTTGGTAGGGAAGAGGGAGTTTAGAAAGGCTGCACGCAGATTCCAAGTTTGTGTGATTTGCTGGTGTGTGAATGTGAGACGTTGCCAAATTAGACAGCCTGCACCCTAAAACCCCGCCCGATCCAATTCTTCCAGCAACGCAGGCCGGCGCGGTTTTTCGCTATATCGTTCCCTGATTTCGTCGGCAAAGTCTTCTATTGCCTGCCGTTGTGCGGAATATTGGCGACGGAGGACCTTTAATTGGTTAAAGAGCTGGCGGTATTGCTTACGGTTGCTTGCCTTATTGATTTCAGCCGCAAAGATTTTCAGGTAGCAAGCTACGATTTGATCGTGATACGGCTCGGGGAAAGACGGGGCAAAACGTTCCATCATGTACAACGAAAGGTGTTGCTGCAATAGGGCGAGCAACAGGTCGAATTCCTGTTCATGCTCCAATATTTCAGCTTGCAGCGAATATTGACCCGACAAACGCGCAAGCAGGCGGTTGAATTCATGCGGCCATTCGGCAGCGGAAAACGTAGCTTTCCATGCCTCGTAATGCGGCAATGAAAGGCTGGTGGAAAACGCCAAATCCGCTGCAATTTCGCGTACATTTTTACCGGTTTCCTTCAATACATCGAAAAGTTGCAGCTTCCATTTGTGCAGTGTGCCGAGTGTTCCTTCATCTTCGGCAATGATGATGCCTTCGCGCAAGAGGCGTTCCGCTTCCGCCCAATCTTGCTGCCCGACTGTTTGTTCTACCGCAATTTGTCTGAATTTCGGCAGGCGCAGATGTCGTCTGAAAAAATCCTGCGCGGCAGCAGTATCGCCTTTCGCTTGCAATACCTGCCAGCCTTCGAGCGCCCAAAATTCATGTTCCCAGCCCGACTCGGTAACAGCCAAACGTTTAGCCACATAATCTTGCCACGCCTGCCATTCGCCGCGCAGCCGCCAGATTCGGGCGCGGATTTGGTAGATTTTATTGCCTGCCTCCGAGAAATCAAAATAGCGGCTGTCGTCCAAACATTTGTCCAAAAAATTAATCAAACGCTTTGGGACGTTTTCCATGACCGCCTCTTCCAGCAGATCGATTGCCATATACATGGCATCGCCCAACATACCGTCCGAATCATCCGCCTTTTCAAAAGCATCCTGCAAACGCGGTATCAATAGAGGCAAAGCCTGCTGCAACGCCGCCGACCCCTCCTGCGCCACATCTTCCAACCAGTTTTGCAGCCTGAAGCCCAAATCGGCGGCTTCGTAGTAATCATAATATCGGGTTCGGGAAAAGATTTGAGAGAGCTGCTGGCGATACGGATTACCGCCCTTTTTAGGCTGCTGCGCGTCAGATTCGTCCGGCTGCCCGTCCGGCGTTTGGGCGCGCACCGCATACCACAACGCCGCCATATGCTTGCACGCCCCGCCATAAGGGCAATCGCAGCCCCCGTCCTTAATGTACAAATCACTATCCAGTTTCAGCCATACCGAATAGTTTTCCGAACCGCACACCTCCGCCCGATAACGCCCTGCGGAGGTTTTTTGGACGTCGCGAACCTTGCCCTGCTGAAAATACAGCAGTCCGCGTTCGGCGATATGGGGCGGAAATAGGCGGGGTAGGTAGATACCGGACATGGTTTGCTTCCAAGAAGTTGTTGAAACATGGGGAGTTTACTGGTTCGGGCGATGTTTGGGGAGAGGGTAGAGGGAAGATTTGTTTTGTAAGGAGGCAAAAGGTCGTCTGAAAATGGGTTTCAGACGACCTTGTTAAGTAGAAAAAAAAAGGAAATAGTTAGTTTAGAAAAAATATTTGCACATGCAGTATACACATATATGAAAAATTACAGTTTATTTGTTAACGAATTAGGTTCAATTATAGGCTTTTCATATAAATTCTTTATATATGTAGTTAGTCCCATATTGGCTTTTGTGCTTTTAAGAATTTTCTTAACTAATTTTTGCAAATGTGGCAATTTATTTTTTTCTTTTTCTTCTATATGTTTTATACCAAGCTTAACTACCCATGGAAGGTCCGTTAGTTTTTTATCAGTTAAGAACATAAAAGCATCATTTTCATTTAGTCCATATCTCGTGATATCAATTAAAAAACTCATAATATATTTCTTTTCAGCATTTAATGACTGATCATATTGGCACTGAATCTGAATATTAGCTAATGCTTTCTTAAAGTATTCATACTCATATCTATCTTTCATCATAAGTGAAATTATTGTAAACAATTGAAACTCAGGAAATATTGATAAAATTGATTTAATTTCCTGATTTTTTACTTGAATAAACAGATTTGCCATATCCAAGTATATGTTATACATTGCCTCTTCAATATAATTATATTCAGTTTGATAAGCTGCTAACATGAAATCACTCAGATTAAATGCTCGAAACATCCTTTCTTTTTCAGAAAAATCTTCAGATAATAAACTTAATTCTTTGATTGTCTGGCCGCAATCTTGTATTAATCCTAAATAGAAGTATTCTACACCTAGCCAATAAACATCGAAAGGATTGTTAAATTTTGCATTCTTTCCAGACTCATCCTTTTTGGATAGGGCATATAGATAC
>CALDNV010000426.1:0-3827 GCA_937914605.1 uncultured Neisseria sp. | reverse complement strand
TTCGATATTGGAGCGGCCTGCGTTACCGCCGAGATAGAACATATAAAGTTTGGGCATCTTCATCCTGACGTATTTTTGAAGTTTGGGAACCTGCCATTCTCCGCCTGCTTACCCGCCCAATTTCCTACTCAAACTTTCCGTATATTCCTCGCGTTCGGCGCGGCTGGTTTCGGGGAGGTGGGTGTTGAGCGACGACCATTTCCACCTGCTGCGCGCTTTGTTGAGTTCGGACGGAAGTTTGTCCGGCGTCCAGGGCGCTTTGCGGCTGTGCAACTCGACTTGCGATTGCGCCGCGTGGCCGCGCGTTTGCAGGATGTGGAGCAAATCGAGGGCGCGGGCGGCGAGCAGGGTCAGGGTTTCGGGGTCGGTGTGCAGGGTTTGGCGGCCGTTGAGCTTATCGGAAATGGTGCGGGTATTGGGCAGGATGCCGCCGAGAAAGCCGCCGATTGCCGTCCCCAATCCGAGCGAACCGCCGAGCGTGGCGATGTCCAGCCCCAAGCCGATGAGCGCGCCGGTTGCCGCGCCCGTGCCGGTACGGATGCCGTATTCTTTGAGCAATTCGCTGTCGAACGGATCTTGATGGAAGGCTTTAGGTACCCAGTCACCGCTGTCGATTTCGCTGTGGTAAAAGCGGTAGAGGCCAAACAGCCGCTGCTGCATCTGCCGTTCGAGCTGGCGTATTTCCGCCTGCATGGTTTGCAGGACGGGCGCGGGGTCGTCGTTTTCGTCGATTTCCTGCGTAAAGGCGGCAACATCAAGCAGAAAACCTGCGATTTCGTGGCGCGCTTCTTTGTCCAGACGCGTCCATTCGCGGCGGCGGGAAGCGGTCAGGCGGTCGATGATGTCATGCTGCGGCAACATGGTGGCGAGCTTGTTCCAAAGGTTCAATTCGCCTTCAAAATCGAAGGCGACGGTATCGAACCCTGCGAAAACGTGCAGGTTGCGACGCGCCAGCATGGTCGTCCACGCTTCGGGAAGCTGCCCGCCGGTAAAGTTGAACACAGGCATGACCGGCTTGGCGCACCATGAAAGGATGGTCAATTCATCACGATATTTGTCGAGGACGGGTTCGCGCGCGTCGATGACGTACAACGCCATGTCGCTTTGCAAAAGCTGCCGCAGCACTTTGGCTTCTTGGTTGAAATCGTGATGTGCGCCGTCGCTATCGAGGAACTGTTGCAGCCGCTCGATGCCGTCGGCGCGTGCGTCCGTGTTGGTTTCAAGCCAGTCCAAAACGCCGCCCGCGTCTTCAAGTCCGGGCGTATCGTACAGGTACAGCAGCGTATCGGTGCCGTCGGTAATCGCGGCTTCTTCGACATGGCGCGTTGTGGACGGGGCGTTTTTGACTTCGCCGAACCCACTGTCGCGCAACAGGGTGCGCAGGAGCGAGGTTTTGCCGGTATTGGTGTGCCCGACAACGGCGAGTGAAAGGGGTTGGTTGTTCATCATATTTTGAAAGAATGGATTTTCAGACGACCTTTTCAGGATGGCGGCTTAACAAGGCATTTCAAGTGCGGTCATTGGTTTTCAGACGACCTTCCTGCGCCGCCTTGTCAGGTTCCAGCCATGCCACGTCGCACTCTGCCAGCGCATTGCGCCAGTGGTTCAATGTTTCGGACAGGTCGTCTGAAAACGCCCGTTCCGTCAAAAGCTGTACCACCGCCCCGCCCTGTGCCGCTTCCGAGAGTCGGACAATCTGCCGCAACACACCGCGGTCGGGGACGGTTTCCGCGCGCACGCCGATGAGGAGCTGGGCGGGTTTCTGTTTCAACTCGTTTTCCAAAGCGGCAACCTCTTCCCGATTCGCTGCTACACCTTTATCCAGCCATTCCTGCGCCAGCCTGCCCGTAAACCATGTGCCTTCGTGCCATTCGGTTTCCAGCATGACTGCCCACTTGGGCGCGTCGTTTAAGGTGATTTTCGGAGAAACGGCGGACACGGTTTCCCGACGCGTATCCGCATCGACGATTTTATTCTGCCAGCGGCGGATGACCGCCTGATAATAAGGCTTCTCCAAATCCAGCTTGCTTTGGCTTGTTTTTAAAAAGATTTTGCATACCGCCCAAGCCAGCAGGCGCGGCAGAATGCCGTAGCAGGCTATGCTGCCTACCAACAAGCCCGACCATGCGCGCGCATCGGCGATGTTGCCGTTCAGACGACCTTCGACCACCGCACGCGCATCGGGGGCAGGGAAACCGAGTTTCGACGGCAGCCACGCCAGCATTTCCACCGCGCGTACCGAAGCGGCATTGCTCAACAGCGTGCTTTCCCAGTTGAACGTATATTGCCGCACCAAAAGCAGCAGCAATACCGACACCAGCATCCCGCTCAGTGTACAGAGCCACAAGCTGTGTGAAGTCGCGCCGGCGATCCAACGCGCCGAAGGCTGCCGCCATTCGTCCGCATACAATCGAAACACCGCCTGATTGACGGGATCTTTACCCCGAAACCACGTCGCCGGACTGCTGAAAAACCGCCCTACTTTCACGCGCAGGAACAGCGATGCCAGCCATACCGCCAACATCAGTGTATTCATGCCCAAGACGCCTGCCAAAATCAGGAAAAAATTCAGCCCTTGGCTGTCCATCAGAAGGTAAGTACCTGAAAAGCCGGTACTGAACATCGCCGCAGCCGCCACAATCCACAGCCAAAACGACCCGGTCCGTACTTGTTCCAAGGTATGCCGAAGCTGACTGTCTCTGTCTATCATCTCCGCGCGGCGGATGATTTTGCCTTCCGCGCCGCCTTCGACATGACGCAACGCTTCCGTCGCCTGCACGGGATCGCCGGCAAAAATATAGCCGCCCTCTTCCAAAATACGGACAAGTTCGGCGAGTTTTCGGGATGGGTTCAACATAAAAAGGTCGTCTGAAAGGGATAGTGAAAACGCAAAGATTTTATCACAGCCCTTTTCAGACGACCTTTGTATTTTAAATGCGGCACTCAGGCAAACCTGTTTGCCGCCATTCCTTATTCCCCGTCTTGGAAAATCACGTCGTTTTCAAACCGCGCCATATTGTGCAACCCGTCGGTCAGGGCGATGCCTTTCAGTTCGTAGCGGCGAACCAAGTCCAACACGGCTTCCTTGCCGGAAACGGGATGGCAGCCGGCGGGTCCCATGTGTTGGAAACGGTCGGTGTAAAAGAGAGATAAATAACCGTCCCGCGCGTAAAGTCCGCCGTCTTTGCGGTTTATTCCGACAAAAAGCGGCTGCTCCGGCAATTGGTTCCAAACGATATACTTCACGGATTTCGCCAAATCCGCCGAATATTTTTCCACCAACCCGATCAGCAGTACATTCTCCTGCGGCGTATTGCCGGCAAAAAAGTTCAGCAATTCGTCATCTTCGACATTCGTAAACTGCTTGAACAATTCTTCCGCCCGCGCGGGTGTAACCTTATAGGGATTGGAAAAACCGACGATGGCTATCGGATGAAATTGCAGCGGCAGCTTGGCATCGGTGCCGATGGACAACGCCTCCATTTTTTCTCGGGAAGCCGCCATGCCGTCCGCGCCGTTCACACGCATCAGCCACGAGAGCGCGCATTCAAAATGTTCGCCGTCCTGTCCTCGGTATTCCATCAGTTGAATGCCCAACGAGTGCGCAACACGCAGAACATTACTCAAATTATTGAACTGGTCTGCCTTATCCAGCGCGCCGACCAAGCCGATGCCGTCTAAAGCGCCGTCCTGCTCGTCTGAAAAAGCCCGCGCCGCTTCATAGCTTTCAAACACATATAAAACCGTCCGCCCGTCTTTCAGACGACCTATATAAGGGATGCCCGTCCCTTCCGATACATCCGCCTGCATGGCAGACAGCGGCACAT
>CALDNV010000425.1:0-8034 GCA_937914605.1 uncultured Neisseria sp. | reverse complement strand
TTTGAGCTAAGGCGAGGCAACGCCGTACTGGTTTAAAGTTAATCCACTATAAAACTTACCGGAAGCTATCAATGCAGGTAAGATTGGTCAGGTAAAATTAGAAGCGATTGTTTATCTTAAATCATTTGTTCAATAAGGAGACATCATGGAACCTTCCCCAGATGAAAAGCTTAAATCAGCAGTCGAATTAGATTTGTTATTAGATGATTTTGTTTTAGAAAAAAAGAACGATTATTTAAAAAGATTATTTGAATTTCCTAGCGGAAAATGGGTTGAAATTAAATATTTTTTTGATTCTGATTATTACGACTCAAATTATCAGAATTCACATATTTCCGTATGCTGGTTGCCGGATACTGATGGAGATTATGATAACAATCGGATAATTGTATTTTTTGATAACAACGATTTGGTATCACAAGTAATATCTTTTAATATGAAAACCTTATGATATAGTGGATTAACTTTAAACCAGTACGGCGTTGCCTCGCCTTGCCGTACTATCTGTACTGTCTGCGGCTTCATCGCCTTGTCCTGATTTAAATTTAATCCACTATACAAAACGTATAAATTGAACAATAACCTAATAGGTCGTCTGAAATCAGTGGACTTCGCGCCAACAGTTTTCAGACGACCTTTTCATCACTTTATCTCAATCTACACTCAAATCAGGCAAACACCAGCTTGCCGCCCTCTTCTTTCACATGAATCGTGCTGTCGGGCGTGTATTTGCCTTCGAGCAGGGCTTTGGCCAGCGGGTTTTCGATTTCCGACTGGATGGCACGTTTGAGCGGGCGTGCGCCGTACACGGGGTCGAAACCGGCTTTGGCAATCAAATCCAAGGCGGCATCGTCCACTTTCAGGTGCAGGTGCTGCGCTTCTAGGCGTTTTTCCAAGCCTTTGAGCTGGATTTTCGCGATGTTGCGGATATTCTCCTGATTCAGTCCGTGGAACACGACCACTTCGTCGATACGGTTGATCATTTCGGGGCGGAAGTAGGCTTTCACTTCTTCCATCACCGCTTCTTTCACGGCTTCGTAGTCCTGTGTACCCATTTGTTGGATGTGCTGGCTGCCGATGTTGGAAGTCATGACGATAACAGTGTTTTTGAAGTCCACGGTGCGACCTTGTCCGTCGGTCAAACGACCGTCATCCAATACTTGCAACAGGATGTTGAACACGTCGGGATGGGCTTTTTCCACTTCGTCCAAAAGAATCACGCTGTACGGTTTGCGGCGGACTTGTTCGGTCAGGTAGCCGCCCTCTTCGTAGCCGACGTAGCCCGGAGGCGCGCCGATGAGGCGTGCAACGGCATGTTTTTCCATGTATTCGGACATGTCGATGCGGATGAGGTGGTCTTCGCTGTCAAACAGGAAGCCTGCCAAAGCTTTGCACAACTCGGTTTTACCCACGCCGGTCGGGCCTAGGAACAGGAAGCTGCCGTAAGGTTTGTTCGGATCGGCAAGACCGGAGCGGCTGCGGCGGATCGCGTCGGACACAGCACGCACGGCTTCGTCTTGACCGACCACACGGCGGTGCAATACTTCTTCCATTTTCAGCAGCTTGTCGCGTTCGCCTTCCATCATTTTGGACACGGGGATGCCGGTCATGCGCGATACGATTTCGGCTACTTCATCCGCGCCGACTTCGGTACGGAAAAGTTTGTTTTGTTTTTTGCCGTCGGGGTTGCTTTCCGCAGCTTGCAACTGTGCGCCTAATTTCGGCAACTCGCCGTATTCTAGTTCGGACGCGCGGGCGAAGTCGCCTTGGCGTTTGGCCTGCTCAATTTTGACTTTGATGTCGTCCATCTGTTTCTTGATGTCGGCGGTGCTGGAAGATGCGGCTTTTTCGGCTTTCCAGATTTCGTCCAAATCGGCGTATTCTTTTTGCAGGCCGTCGATTTCTTCGTCTATCAGCTCCAAACGTTTTTTGCTGGCGTCGTCGCTTTCTTTGGCAACGTGCATTTTTTCCATTTTGAGCTGGATGATGCGGCGGTCGAGTTTATCCATCTGCTCAGGTTTGCTGTCCAACTCCATTTTGATGCGGCTGGCAGCTTCGTCAATCAAATCAATCGCTTTGTCGGGCAGGAAGCGGTCGGTGATGTAGCGGTCGCTCAATTCCGCGGCGGCAACGATGGCGGGGTCGGTGATGTCGATGCCGTGGTGGATTTCGTAACGTTCCTGCAAACCGCGCAGGATGGCGATGGTGTCTTCCACACTGGGTTCGCCGACCAATACTTTTTGGAAGCGGCGTTCGAGTGCCGCGTCTTTTTCGATGTATTGGCGGTATTCGTCCAAGGTGGTCGCGCCGATGCAGTGCAGTTCGCCGCGCGCCAAAGCCGGTTTCAGCATATTGCCCGCGTCCATCGCGCCGTCGGTTTTGCCCGCGCCGACCAAAGTATGGATTTCATCGATGAAAATCAGGGTGTTGCCGTCGTCTTTCGCCAAATCGTTCAACACGCCTTTCAGGCGCTCTTCAAATTCGCCGCGGTATTTCGCACCGGCAATCAATGCCGCCAAGTCCAAAACCAACAGGCGTTTGTTACGCAGGGATTCAGGCACTTCGCCGTTGACGATGCGTTGCGCCAAGCCTTCAACAATAGCGGTTTTACCCACGCCCGGCTCACCGATCAGTACGGGGTTGTTTTTGGTGCGGCGTTGCAGCACTTGAATCGCACGGCGGATTTCGTCGTCGCGGCCGATAACGGGATCAAGTTTGCCGTCGCGGGCGCGCTGGGTCAGGTCGAGCGTGTATTTTTTCAGAGCGTCGCGTTGGTCTTCAGCATTGGCATCGTTCACGTTTTGTCCTCCTCGTACCGCGTCAATCGCGGCATTGATGTTTTGTTCGGTCGCGCCGGCTTCTTTCAGGATTTTGCCGGTCGCATCATTCTGTTGCACCAAGGCAAGCAGGAAAAGTTCGCTGGCGATATAGGCATCGCCGCGTTTGGTTGCAGCTTTGTCCATCAGGTTCAACACCGCCTGCAATTCGCGGCTGGGCAGAATATCGCCGCCCTGACCGGACACTTTCGGCAGGCTGTTTAAATGCTGCTGCAAACGCTGTTTCACCTGCGGCACGTTCACGCCCGCATGAGCCAAGAGCGCGGCGGCTCCGCTGTTTTGGTCGTCAAGCAGGGCTTTCAGCACAAAGCCCGCTTCCAGATAGCTGCTGTCAGCAGCCAACGCCAAACTCTGAGCTTCTGCAAGGGCTTGTTGGAATTTGGCGGTTAATTTGTCGAATCTCATCTTTAGGTTTCCTTTGGTTAGAATTTCGTTACACCCAATATAGGCCCAAATGTGGATAACTCAATAGCAAAATTTTATTATGATAGAAAATTTTTAATATCTATATGTTTTATATTGAAATTATTATTATAAAATCTGTGCATAACTTTTATTGTTCAAGTTCATAACAGATTGCCGACATAAAAAATAAAGACTTTCAAATTAGCAAAAAGGTCGTCTGAAAACATTTTCAGACGACCTTTTGGGCGACCAAATATAGTGGATTAAATTTAAATCAGGACAAGGCGACGAAGCCGCAGACAGTACAGATAGTACGGCAAGGCGAGGCAACGCCGTACTGGTTTAAAGTTAATCCACTATACTATCTAAACAATCTGTTCGCATAATATCAAAACAAGACAAACCGCTATCAGACTCCGACAAAACGCCTTTTTACCCTTCCATATACCCCCGCTCCCGCATCGAGCAGACTTCTTTCGCCGTGACAATAAAATGATCCAAAAGCGAGACATCAACCAATGCCAAAGCCTGTTTCAGACGACCTGTGAACTCAATGTCGGATTGCGAAGGCGTTGCCGAACCGCCGGGATGATTATGTGCGATAATCAGGCTGTCGGCGTATTCGTCCAATGCGAGCTTGACGATTTCCCTGATATAGACGGTATTTTCTGCCACCGTTCCGCGCGAGAGTTCGCGCATGGCAATCAGCCTGTTTTGGCGGTTGAGCAAAAGCGCGGTGCTGACTTCTATCTTTTCGTGCCCCAAATGCAGGCGCAGATAATCGGCAACGGCTTTCGGGCTGGAAAGCGTGATATTTTCCTGTAAATCCTCGCCCAAAATCCGCCTGCCGATTTCTTTGACGACAGCAAATTGGGTAAAACTCGCCAAACCCATACCCTTGTATGCGGAAAGCGTTTTAGCGTCGGCGCTCATCAGCTTGCCCAAGCTGCCAAACTCGTTCAGCAGATAACGCGCCAAATCCACCGCACTCATCCCGCGCGTACCCACCCGCAGCAAAATCGCCAGCAACTCAGCATCGCTCAATGCACCCGCGCCGCGTGCCAATAATTTTTCACGCGGCCGCTCGCCTTCAGGCCACTGTTTGATACTCATGCTTTACCCCTTGCGTGAACATTCACGAAAAAAATTTGTTTGAAAATCTGCTTGTTATTACACTGTTTACAACGAATGCCTATCAAGCAACTATTGTAAATATTTCATATTTTATTATATTTCGAATGAATATTTAAAATATAGGCATAATATTCATATAAATTAATTGCATAAAAACAACGCGCTCAACTTCGCTTGTGAAAGCGATTGCCTTTCCTTATTCACCCGTATGGATTGACCGCAGATTCAATCTGACAGGTTTCAAAATGTCCTGTTTAAATCAAATCCGCGGGAAATCAGCCCCTTCGGGCAATTTCGTATTGCCCCTGCGTGCCATAGGCTAATATAATAGCGAGTTCGGCGGAGGCGGTTTATCCTTGGATTTCCACCCGTTTCCCATCCATGCTGCCCGTGCGCTTCACAAGAGTTTCAGACGACGTTTCGACGTCGCGACTCCCGCCAGCAATCAAACAGCTTTTTATCACCCTTTCGAAAATCCGTTTTGCCGGTACTCGTCATTTTTATTGGAGTATTGCCATTATGACCGCAACCACTGCGTCTTCAGCCAAACCTTATCTTAAAATCCAAGGCTTGGTGAAAAAGTTTGGTGACAATTACGCTGTCGATAACATCGACTTGGATATTTATCAACATGAAATCTTTGCCCTTTTGGGCAGCTCCGGCAGCGGCAAATCCACGCTGCTGCGTATGCTGGCGGGCATGGAAAGCCCTAATCAGGGCAAAATCATTCTGGACGGTCAAGACATTACCAAACTTGCCCCCTACGAGCGCCCCATCAATATGATGTTTCAAAGCTATGCCCTGTTCCCGCACATGACTGTGGAGCAGAACATTGCCTTCGGTCTGAAACAAGACAAAATGCCCAAAGATGAAATCGCTGCGCGCGTGGAAGAAATGCTGCGTCTGGTTCAGATGACCAAATACGCCAAGCGCAAACCGCATCAATTATCCGGCGGTCAGCAACAGCGTATCGCTTTGGCACGCAGCTTGGCAAAACGTCCGAAAATCCTGCTGCTTGACGAACCTCTCGGCGCGTTGGACAAAAAACTGCGCCAACAAACCCAGCTCGAATTGGTCAATACGCTGGAACAAGTCGGCGTAACCTGCATCATGGTCACGCACGACCAAGAAGAGGCGATGACGATGGCGACCCGCATCGCTATCATGTCTGACGGTCAGTTGCAACAGGTCGGTACCCCCAGCGATGTGTACGACTACCCCAACAGCCGCTTTACCGCCGAATTCATCGGCGAGACCAATATTTTCGGCGGCGTCGTGATTGACGACCATGCCGATTATGCCGTTATCGAATGCGAAGGCTTGGAAAACCACGTCCGCATCGACCACGGTCTGGGCGGCCCGAGCGAACAAGACATTTGGGTCAGCATCCGTCCCGAAGACATTGATTTGTACAAAGAAAAACCTGACCACTTGGGCAGCTTCAACTGGGCAAAAGGCACAGTGGAAGAAATCGCCTACTTGGGCAGTTTCGCCATCTACCACATCAAACTCGCCAACGGCCGCGTCGTCAAAAGCCAAGTCCCCGCACCTTATTGGTATGTCCGCAACATCACGCCGCCGACTTGGGACGAAACCGTCTATATCAGCTGGCCGGAAAACCAACCGACTCCGTTGTTCCGTTGATTTAAGGGGAATGAGATGAACCTTAAAAAACTGAAAAACAAACTGTTCCGCCGTCCGGGTCAGCGCGCGGTCATTGCCGTGCCGTATATTTGGCTTTTGGTACTGTTTCTGATTCCGTTCGCCATTGTGCTGAAAATTAGCTTTGCCGAACAAGAAATCGCCATTCCGCCGTTTACGCCGCTGACCAGCGTCGATGAAGATTTAGGTCGTCTGAACATCGCCATCAGTTATCAAAACTATGCCGATATCTTCCAAAATTTTTGGAATACCCTGAATCCGTTTGGCGACAGCGAAAACAGCAATATCTATCTGATGACCTACTGGTCTTCGATTAAGACTGCGCTGACGACGACCATCATTTGTCTGCTGATTGGTTATCCGACTGCCTATGCGATTTCACGCGCCAATCCCGCCATGCGCAACGGTCTGCTGCTTGCCATCATGCTGCCCTTCTGGACTTCCTTCCTATTGCGTGTTTACGCATGGATGGGCCTGCTGGGACACAACGGCATCATCAACAATTTCCTGCTCAAAATGCAGATTATCGAGGAGCCTTTAGACCTGTTCTACAACGCGTTCTCTCTGAACTTGGTCATGGTTTATGCCTATCTGCCGTTTATGATCCTGCCGCTTTACACGCAACTGGTGAAACTCGACAACCGCCTGCTCGAAGCCGCTTCTGATTTGGGCGCAGGGCCGATTAAATCGTTCTTCACCATTACCCTGCCCCTGTCTAAAACAGGCATCATCGCAGGCTCCATGCTGGTTTTCGTACCCGCAGTCGGTGAATTTGTGATTCCCGAGCTGGTCGGCGGTTCGGAAAACCTGATGATCGGTAAAGTTTTGTGGCAGGCGTTCTTCGATCAAAACAACTGGCCGCTGGCTTCCGCCGTCGCCGTCGTCATGGTCGCACTGCTGGTCGTGCCGATTGCACTGTTCCAGCATTATGAAAACCGCGAATTAGAAGAAGGATCCAAATAATGCAGAAATCCCGATTATCCTGGTTCCTGAAACTGATGTTGATGCTGTCGCTGGCGTTTTTGTATATTCCGCTGGTCGTTTTGGTCATCTATTCGTTCAACGAATCCAAGCTGGTTACCGTTTGGGGCGGCTTTTCGACCAAGTGGTACAGCGCATTGTTGGAAAACGACACCATCTTGGAAGCCGCTTGGCTGTCGCTGCGCATTGCCGCCGCATCCTCGCTTGCAGCCGTCGTTTTGGGCACGCTGGCAGGCTACGCGATGGCGCGCATCAAACGCTTCCGCGGCAGCACCTTGTTTGCCGGTATGATTTCCGCGCCTATGGTTATGCCTGACGTAATTACCGGTTTGTCCATGCTGCTTCTGATTATTCAGGTGCAAATGTTCCTGCAAGGCAGCGGCGAATTGCTCCAAAGGCTTTACTTCGACCGCGGTTTCTTCACCATTTTCCTCGGACATACGACGCTTTGTATGGCATACATTACCGTCGTCATCCGCTCGCGCCTGGTGGAGCTTGACCAATCGCTCGAAGAAGCCGCAATGGACTTGGGTGCGCGTCCGCTGAAAATCTTTTTCGTCATCACCCTACCCTTGATTGCCCCTGCCATCGCTTCAGGCTTCCTGCTCGGCATTACCCTGTCGCTGGATGATTTGGTGATTACCTCCTTCCTGTCCGGTCCCGGTTCTTCCACATTGCCGCAGGTGATTTTCTCCAAAATCAAGCTGGGTCTCGACCCGCAGATGAATGTGTTGGCAACCATCCTGATAGGCATCATCGGTACGCTGGTCATCGTCATCAATTACTGGATGATGCGCCAAGCAACCAAACGTGATCGGGAAGCCGCCGAAGCCTATCGTCAGGAAAAGCTTGCCGCAGAAAAAACAAATTGACCCAATCAGACAGGCTGACCGCATCAATGCAAGGTCAGCCTGTTTTCTTCACGCAACCCGTTTGACAACTTTTCAGACGACCCTCAACTATAGTGGATTAAATTTAAATCAGGATAAGGCGACGAAGCCGCAGACAGTACAGA
>CALDNV010000424.1:0-8053 GCA_937914605.1 uncultured Neisseria sp. | reverse complement strand
GGGTTATACGCTGAAGGCGCTTTAGGTAGGCCTGCCAGCATGGATGCTTCAGCCAAAGTCAAATCTTTCACGTTTTTGTTGAAATAGATTTGAGCGGCAGAGGCAAAACCGTATGCCCGTTGACCCAAATAGATTTGGTTGAAATACAGTTCTAAAATCTGATCCTTACTAAGCGTCTGTTCGATTTTATAGGCCAATAGGGCTTCATTGAATTTGCGGGTAAATGTACGCTCGTTACTCAAGTAGAAGTTCTTTGCTACCTGTTGAGTAATGGTACTGGCACCTGATTGCAAACCGCCGGCGACTACGTTGCCGATAGCGGCACGGGCAATACCTACTACGTCTACGCCCCAGTGCTCATAGAAACGTTTATCTTCTGCGGCAATAACAGCGTCTTTCAAAACCTTTGGAAAATCTCCAATTTTTGTAAACTCCCGGCGCTGTTCACCGTAAACCCCAATAATCTGACCGTCGGCAGAATATACTGTAAGGGGCATTTTGGGTTGGTAGTGTTGTAAAGAATCAAGAGCAGGCAACTTGGGGTATGTGACCAAAATCGCAATAGCGAGCAAGCCGACACCGAAGAGTGCCAATCCTAATATCAAACCAAGACAGGTCGTTATAATCTTTTTAATCATGACTAAGTAATAATTTTTGCCATCACTGGCATTAAATAAAGTAAAATAGAAACCGATTTCTGTGAAACACAGTATTTACTGTGCAAAGAAAAAGAAATCCTTTACGGATATCGAAACAGTTACTCACTCCTAACAATACAGGGAAATTATATGATTAGCTTATCAAAAAGCCCTAAAAGCAAAACCAGCAAGGCAAGTAAAGCTTCCGGAGGGTTAAGCAACCGAGCCGCTATCGGCATCGACATCAGCCAGCATGCCATTAAGATGGTTCAGCTGACAGGCCGTAGTTTAAACCAAATTCAGCTAGAAAAATACGTTATTACCAAATTACCTAAAAATATTGTAAAAGGTAACAAAATCCAAGATTACGACCAACTTGTCACCTATTTGCAACATACTTATACGCAATTGCGCAGTTCTTGTAAGAACTTTGTTGCAGCTGTACCACAAAGCTTGGCAACAATAGAGAACATAACTTACAACCCTCGCGATACCGAACTTGATTTGGACGAGTTTGCTGAATCTGAAATTTCAGCAATCGGTCCTATTGATGAAATGAGTTATGACTATCAGGTGACCGGCGTATCCGTTTCCCCGGCGGGGCAGCAGATTACAACCGTAGCAGCTAGAAAAGACGATATTGAGCCTGTTATTGAAATGTTTGAAAATGCAGGACTTGATCTGTCTGCCTTAGATTTGGATCTTTTGGCTCAGAGAAATGCCTATGCTTTTTGGATTAATAATCATGCACCTGAATTGACTAATGAAAAAGTTGCTGTATTTGGCATTCATGCTACCCAAATGTACGCATTGGTGATGCAAAACGGACAGATTTTGTATAAACAAGAGACTCCTGTCAGTACGGAACAGTTGAATCAACTGATTCAGCGTACTTATCAAGTGACAGAAGAAAAAGCGGCGCAGATGATAGCTTCATCCAGCAAACCATCTGATTATCAGACCCAAGTCGCAGATCGCTTTAACGTTCAGGTAGCGCAAGAAATCCAACGTGTATTGCAGTTTTACTACACTACGCAGACAACAGAGACCTTCTCAAACATTAAACATATTTTATTAACTGGGTTTGCATCGCAACAGGCCGGATTGGCGGAAAGTATTTTTTCTCAAACCAATACTGCGACACAGTGTATTCACCCGGTTTTATATGCTGAACGAAACAATAAAATTGATTTGCCACAGCTGCAAATTGATGCACCGTCTTTAACATTAGCATTCGGATTAGCATTAAGGGGACTGTAATATGATCGAATTTGTTAAAATTAACCTTCTTCCTTATAGGGAAGAAATCAAACAGCGCAAAAAGCAACAATTTAAAGTATTAATGCTTTCGGCTTTATTGATAGGTGCAGGTCTGCTTGTGTTGACATATTTGACAATTAATAATGCAATCAGCAGGCAGGAAGACCGTAATGCCCTTCTAGGGAAGGAAATTGAAAAGCTGGATAAAGCTTTGGGAGAAATTCTAAAACTGCAGCAAGAAAAAGAAAATTTCCTATCAAAAAAACAAAAAGTAGAAGAGTTACAGGAAAAACGTTCACAGGCTGCCTATATCATTGACAGCTTAAATGTAGTTACTCCGGATAACTCTTATCTGACAGCGCTGGAAGCAGAAAGTTCGACATCTTACAAAATTACGGGTCGAGCAAGTAGTGATAATAAGATCGCAATGTTTATGCGTTCTTTACCAAGTACCGGGGTTTTTGCTCAACCAGAACTTCTGAGTATTAAGAAAATTGATAATTATCAAGAATTTACTCTGAAGGTTTTGTTGAATAATTCAGGTCATCCATCAGTACCCGTACAAAATCCAGCCGCGAACACGACTGAAACTGGCGAACAGAAGCAAGAGGTAAAATAAATGTCTGTAAGTAAAGCAAAAAATATTGATATCCAAAACCTCTATTTGTTAAATATGCCTGCTAAGTTATTTATCGCAGGGTTGGCAATAGCGGGGGTCTTGGCAATAGGATATGTTGGTATTTTCAAAGAGCAACTCGAAACACTTTCTACGCAGGAAGCTAAAGAAGCCGAACTAAAGGAAACATATACGAAAAAAAGTATTGAGGCTGTTAATTTGCATAATCTTCAGGAGGAGTTGGCGTCTATCCGTTCAGCTTTTGATGTTTTGTTGAAACAACTGCCGACAGATGCCGAAATTCCTAATTTAATCCAAGAATTGCATCAGGCTGGATCCGCTAATGGTTTGCGGTTGGATAGTGTTGTGCCTCAAGCTCCGGTTAATGATGGTCCAATTCAAAAGTTACCCTATGAAATTTCCATTACGGGTAAGCATAATCAGATTAGCCAGTTTGCTCGTGATGTCGGAGGTTTATCGCGAATCATTACTTTGGAATCTCTGAAGCTCTCCCAAGCAGCAGACGGAAAAAGTGGTAAAGAGGGCAAAAGTGATATTTTGACACTGAGTGCCACTGCAACAACTTATAAGGCTCGTCCTGCAGAAGAAGTTGCTGCTGAGCTTGCAGCCAAACAGAAGGAGGCACAGGCTAACGGAAGTGATGCGCAGAATGGTGCTGAAGTTGACAATAAATAAAAGTTATTAGGGAAATCATGAAAAATACTATCTTACTCGTAGGTGTTTTGTCTTTAGCAGCATGTTCCCCCACTCATGATGATTTAAATATGTGGATAAAACAGACGCAAGATGAAGCTAAAGTTAAGGTTACTCCATTTCAAGCACCGACGATTACTCCGCCAGTTGCATATACTCCTCCAGCATATAATGGGTTGAATGCGTTTGACTATCGACGTTTGGAAAATGCACCCAAGGGGAATAATGCTCCTAATTTGAATCGTCAGAAAGAGACATTGGAAGCATTTAGTTTGGAAAATATGCGTTATGTCGGTATTCTGCGTGGTAATAACAAGATATCTGGCTTTATCGATGTAAATGGACATGTTTATACCGTTATGCCGGGCAACTATATCGGTCAAAATTACGGTAAAATCCAAACGATTACTGAAGATAAAATTACTTTGACTGAATTAATAGAAGACAGTTCTGGTAACTGGATATATCGAAAGGCTGAATTGCCGTTAAGTACACAGTCAGATGAAGGTTCAAGTGGTGCTTCGACAGCTGAATCTCGAAGCGAATCTGCCGCAATTCCAAATTAATTAAGGGGTCTCACTTTATGAAAACTAAGCACATGACAAAATTTTTTGCCAGTATTGGCGTAGCCATGGCTGTGCAAACTGCTTTTGCAGGTAATATTACTGATATTAATGTATCTACTCTTCCTGATAGTCAAAAAATTATCAAAATCCGTTTTGATCGTGATGTAACCAGTCCGAGCGGTTTTGTTACTTCGGCTCCAGCTAGAATTGCACTTGATTTTGCTAACACTACTATCCGATTGCCTCAATCAGTATTGGAGTATGCCGATCCGTTATTAAATCAGATTACGGCGGCACAAAATAATGACCGTTCCCGTATTGTGTTGGGTTTGAATAAAACTGCCCAATATAATACTGAAATTCATGGTAATGAAGTTTGGGTTTTTGTTAGCGAGTCAGCTGACCGAAATTCTGCAATGTCTGTATCAAATAATAAACCTTCTATGCAGGATTCTGTTCCGTCAGAAAAAGCAAAGCAAGTCGCTAATTCCGCTAATATCGACTTCCGTAAAGGATCGCGCAATTCAGGTATTGTTGAATTAAGCGTTCCGGCTTTTACTGGACAGCCTGATATTAAACAACAGCGTGATCGTGTCATCATCACATTGAAAAACTATCCGTTGCCAACACAAGCACAACGTAGTTTGGATGTGGGCGATTTCAATACACCTGTAAAAAATATCACTTTAAAACGAATCGGTAATGATACTCAGCTGATCATTCGAAATAGTTCAAACTGGGAAGTTCGTACTAAGCCGGCAGCAGGGCATTTTACTTTTGAAATTTTACCTAAAGCCGCTGATACGGAGTCACGTGGTTTGAATGGTGGTAATGCAAATAAATCTTTCAATGGTCGTAAAATTTCTCTAGATTTCCAAGATGTTGAAGTTCGTACTATTTTGCAGATTCTTGCAAAAGAGTCCGGCGTCAATATTGTGGCTAGCGATACGGTAAATGGTAAGATGACTTTATCCCTCAAGGATGTGCCTTGGGATCAGGCATTGGACTTGGTAATGCAAGCCCGTAATTTGGATATGCGTCGTCAAGGTAATATCATCAATATTGCTCCACGTGATGAATTGTTGGCGAAGGATAAGGCCTTCTTGCAAGCAGAAAAAGAAATTGCAGAGCTTGGTCCTTTGTATTCGCAAACCTTCCAATTGAAATATAAAAATGTGGAGGAGTTCCGCAAAATCCTTCGTTTGGAAGATAATGGAAGTAGCAATTCCAATGGTCGCAATACCTTGTTGAGCGGCCGAGGCAGTGCTTTGATTGACCCCGCAACGAATACCTTGATTGTTACAGATAATCGGAACGTCATCGAGAAATTCCGTAAATTGATTGATGAGTTGGATGTTCCTACACGCCAAGTTATGGTTGAAGCGCGCATTGTAGAAGCAAAAGATGGATTCTCGCGCGATTTGGGCGTTAAGTTTGGTGCTGCTGGTGCAAGAGGAAGAAACTCTTGGGGCAATGATTGGTCAGCTGCTCAGAATAACCACAATACTAACGCCTCAGTGTTCCGCGGAGAGTCTGCTTATCCAACTTGGTCTTTGCAGCCTAACGTAAGTTTGCCTGCTACAGCGGCGACGAACAGTATCGCTTTAGTACGAGCCTTGTCATCTGGTGCATTAGGTTTGGAAATCTCTGCTTCTGAAGCAACTGGTAAGAGCAAAACCATTTCTAATCCTCGCGTTCTGACTCAGGATCGTCGAGAAGCTACGATTGAATCCGGTACCGAAATTCCTTACCAAGAAGCTTCTTCAAGCGGTGCGACTTCGGTTTCATTCAAAAAAGCGGTTTTGGGTCTGACAGTTACTCCTAATGTAACTCCGGATGGTCAAATCATTATGACCGTTAAGATCACTAAAGATACTCCGGTCGACTGTACTGTAGATTCTTTGATAACCAAGTGTATTCAGACTAAGAACTTGAATACTCAGGCTATGGTCGAAGATGGTGGTACTTTGATCGTTGGTGGTATCTATGAAGAGGACAATAGCGATACCATTAATAAAGTTCCATTGCTTGGTGATATTCCTGTAGTAGGAAACTTGTTTAAATCACGAGCCAAGAAAGAAGAACGACGCGAATTGTTGATTTTCATAACGCCTCGCATTATGGATGGTGTGGGTAGTAATTTGCGTTATTAAGTGATGCAATAAAACCGGGTAGATGTCTTTTGGATATCTGCCCGGTTTTTATTTATTCAATTTGATAGTCGGGATTTGTGCGTCAAATATAATAGCCAAAGACTTTTAGAAGTCTGAAATTAAAAACAATTAGAATCAACGGATTAAAAATCGAAGTATGGTGTTTGCAGACACGAGTTTGGAAGGGTGGCACAAATAATGCTGAGTATCGTATAAAATGCTTTTTATGGAAAAAATCAACGGTAATTTAATATTAATTGGCTTGATGGGTGCAGGCAAAACCACTTTGGGGCGGTATATTGCCCAAATGTTGGATCGTCCGTTTTATGATAGTGATCATGAGATTTGTACGGCATCAGGTGTCTCTATTCCCATCATCTTTGAGATGGAGGGTGAGCAAGGGTTTCGCAATCGAGAGACTGCTATGCTCAAGAAATTGACCGCGATGAAGGATATTATTTTATCAACAGGAGGAGGGTCGGTTTTACGTGAGGAAAACAGGCAAAATATGCGACGAAATGGTACGGTCGTGTATCTTCATGCCTCGCCTGAAGTTCTGTTAGAGCGGACCCGTTATGATAACAGCCGCCCTTTGTTGCAGGTAGAGAACCCGCTTGCTAAGTTGCAAGAGCTCTATAATGCCCGTGATCCTTTATATCGAAATACTGCGCACATTGTGATCGAGTCCGACAGCTGTGCAAAAACGGTGAAACGGTTGTTTGAGGCGTTAAATCGATAATAGATTTGTTATCGGTGAGTAACGATATAGGTTTTCAGGCGACCCTAAATGAGAGCCGGCAACTAAAGATTAACAAGGAATCAAAATGCGTACCCTGACCGTCCAAACTCCCTCCCATCAGTATCCTATTTTTATCGGGAATCATCTTATTGAACAAGCTGATGTTTTATTAAAGCCATATTTAAGTAATAAAGTGGCTATTGTTACGAATGAGACGATTGCGCCCTTATATCTAGGATCTTTTCAGACGACCTTGGATAGATTAGGTATTCCCAGTTTCAGTATTATTCTGCCTGATGGGGAAGAATATAAAAATTGGCAAACGCTCAATCTTATTTTTGACGGTTTAATGCAAAATAGGGCAGAGCGCAAAACGACCTTGATCGCATTGGGAGGAGGGGTCATTGGCGATATGGTTGGTTTTGCGGCAGCAACTTATCAGCGTGGCGCCCCATTTATCCAAGTGCCGACTACATTGTTAAGTCAAGTCGATTCCTCAGTTGGCGGTAAGACAGCAATCAACCATCCTCTTGGGAAAAACATGATAGGCGCGTTTTATCAACCTAAGGCTGTACTGGCGGACTTATCTACGCTTAAAACGCTTCCGCAACGCGAATTATCTGCCGGTATGGCAGAGGTCATTAAATACGGCGCGCTTGGTGATATTGAGTTTTTTGAGTGGTTAGAGCAGCACATGACCGATTTAATGATGCAGGATCAGGAGAAACTTGCGCAGGCTGTGTACCATTGTTGCAAAATGAAAGCTGAGATTGTGGCTCAAGATGAGACAGAACAAGGGATTCGTGCATGGTTGAATCTGGGGCATACTTTTGGGCATGCCATTGAGGCCGAAATGGGTTATGGCGTGTGGCTACATGGTGAAGCAGTAGCTGCGGGATGCGTATTGGCAGGACGGTTATCCGAGAAACTGGGTAAAACTCATGAGGCAGATACGCTTCGAATTGCTACATTGCTTGAGGCTGCAAAATTACCATCAGCACCGCCGAAGTTCGAATTTGAAAAATGGATAGAGCACATGAGTCATGATAAAAAAGTGAGTGGCGGCGTTATGCGCTTTATCGGATTGAATCGTCTGGGTGAGGCAAACATTACGAAGATTACGGATATGGAAATTTTGCGTCAAACCTTGAGTCCGTATCTATGAAGGTCAAGTAATGTCTTTAGAATGTGCCCATAACTTCATGTAAAACAGAACAAGTTAAAAGTACGATATAAGAGGCTGCCAAGATAATTTCATCATGGCAGCCTCTTAACAATAGAAGGAACGTGATGGGGTTGCGAATAGAGAGGATATAGTAGATTAACTTTAAACCAGTACGGCGTTGCCTCGCCTTAGCTCAAAGAGA
>CALDNV010000423.1:0-8092 GCA_937914605.1 uncultured Neisseria sp. | reverse complement strand
TACTGAATGGTGGGGAGAAGGTACCGATACCATTTACAGCAGCGTTTCCTACACCGCTCCAACCAACGTCGAAAACCTGACACTGACAGGCTACGGCAACAATTACGGTTTCGGCAACAACTCCGACAATACACTGATAGGCAACAGTGGCAACAATCGTTTGAGCGGTGGTCGTGGAAACGACACGCTGCACGGCATGGACGGCAACGACCTGCTGATGGGCGGCGATGATCGTGACTATCTTTACGGAGATAACGGAGATGACGTGCTACAAGGAGGCGAAGGAAACGACCTGCTCGATGGTGGATACGGCAACGATACTTTAGATGGTGGCAGCGGCGCAGACAGCATGAGCGGCGGATATGGAAATGATACCTATCATGTGGACAATATAAATGATACTGTCACCGAGCGGTGGTTCGAGGGTACTGATACTATTTACAGCAGCGTTTCCTACACCGCTCCAACCAACGTCGAAAACCTGACTTTGACAGGTAGCAATAACATCTTCGGCATTGGCAATTATGGCGACAATACCCTGACAGGCAACAGCGGGCATAATCGCTTGAGTGGCGAAGAAGGCAATGATACCTTGTATGGCATGAGCGGTGACGACACACTGTCAGGCGGCAATGGATATGACTATCTCAACGGTGGGGACGGTGATGACTATCTTGCAGGCGGTTTAGGCAGCGACACCATCGTCACAGGTGCAGGCAAAGACACCGTCGCCTTTACTGCAGCAGATATCCGTGAAGGCAGTATCGATCGTTTAACCGACTTTAACTCTGATATGGACAAACTCGACCTATCTGCTATGCGTTCTCTGCTGAGTGGCAACAGCGCAAATTTGAGCTGGTCAGAGATGTTTGTTAGAAACCCTGCTTATTACGATGCCGACCGTTCTTATCTCGTGTTCGATTCATATCAACAAACTCTTGCTTATCGTGCGGCAGGTGCAAGCAGTAATACCGTATTTGCAAAATTCGATAGCGACCAAGCAGTATGGTTGAACGCTTCCAATATCATCGGCTAAAGATTCGCTAAAAAGAACTGACAGTTTGAAACGAATCTGCTTTTTAAATTCCAAAGCAAAGATTTAAAAAAATCGTCAGTTCATTCTAAGCTAATTCAATATAAAACGTCGTCTGAAAACTCAATGACAGATTTCAGACAACGTTTCTGTTTCTAAGATCATTTTTTCTCAAAAAGCTAGCATTCTCATCATCAGCTTAAACACAGATTGCGCTTATAGATACAATCATTTATAGATAGAATGTTTGATAGGCAGTATCGGTGATTATTTATTGTTTGCGGCGACCATCTTACGTAGTTTGCCACTGCTCCTGCGCTATGATTTCTACACCCGCTTCTTGCAATGCTTGTATCAATTCAGACGATGGGTTGCAGTTTTCCAAACCGATGATACGACGGAGATTTGGTAGGTGCACCAAATCAGCAAAAGCCTGTTTACTGATAGGCAAGAGTTCATCACCGCAACCTGGATCAAAAAAAGGAAACATTTCTTCATATAGTGCCGAACCACCATCAAAACCGCCGTCGATGTAGAGTTCCTCCACTTCGTTTAAAAGGCTTTGCGGGATATCCAACCGCTCGAAATATTCAAAAATTTCGGGGATGACTGCATAGCCGTCTGCCTCCCTGTCTATATTCCGACCTTCATATTCTTTAGCGAAAGTATCCAGCAGCAGGCGCGGTTTAAGCAGGTCGCGGCGGTACATCAATTCGTCAATGATGGCGATTTTCAGACCGATATCTGCAAAAGGTACACTGGGGGTTTGGTTTAAATTGTAAGTACCGGCTGACTTGGATGCACTTTCCGCTTCCGTCAGGAGTGTACGGATGGTTTCTGCAGACGGATTATCGGACATGCTGTCAGCCAACAGCTTCAGACAATTACGCGTAACTGAGTCGCGACGTATGCAAGCATAGGCTTCTTTACGGCTTTCTGGCTTCTTTGAAGCGAGATTCAAGGTATCCAAGGCGGCGCAAAGTAAGGCTTCCCTACTGTCAAAGGATATTTTGTCGTCAGTTGTTAGTGCAGCCAAAAGCTGCTTTGCATGACGGTAAACATTGCTGCGCTTATCGGCATAAATACCCATCATATCATTCCACAATCCACCTACAGGACGTGACTGTCGACGGGCATTTTCGGCTTCGAGCATCAGGTATTCTGACAATGCGGCTACATCACACCAATCGTCAAGCATGCTCAAAATCAATCTGTCTTCCTGTTCAGGCCAACGACGCAAAAACGGCACGATCCACGGAGCGGTAGCAATTCTGGAGGTATGATTATTAGCGGCAGCATGATAAAAAAACAGACAGAACACTTCAGCCAGCCACGCACCGGTTTGCATTTCAGCAGGCCATTCGCGTTGTAGTATGGCATCGATGCGCGCGCAGATTGCCGGAGCATATGAGGCAATAGTTTGATCAGCTTCCTGTTCAGATTTACTGCGACAACGGTCTACAGTATGGAAGAATTTGTTGCTAGCAAGCGCTTCGGCGAATTTGTGCAGCCCTATTCCGTCTTTCAGACGACCTGTTAGTGCGGCATCGATATTTTCCAACAGGAAATCGTAAAAATAAGGCAGGCATGCCGATACGGAATAAGTATCAAAATGTTTTTTCCAAGCAGCGCGGATTTTACTTGTTTTTTTACCTGCTTCCATAGCCGCTGTATCGGCGGCAAGCATGGCGTATAGGGGATTGGGTGGCGACTCGGGAGAATACGGTGATTGGTTGTCGAGGTTTTTGAATTTGAAAAACATCAGGACTCCTTGAAACAGGTCGTCTGAAAATCTAGCTGTAGGGTAAAGCACATTACACTATAAAAAACTGCACCTTAGCGAACCTACTAAAGTGCAGTCTAATCTATTCTAAAGCCTAAAACATCATTTCAGACGACCTTCTTAGCAGAGAATGTACTATTTTCTCTACTTTTTATTTGAAACAGGTTCGCAACCTGTATTACCTTTTTTACTTGTTAACTTGGCTTTGGCTGATTCAGCATCGGTACATTTGTAGGCATTGCCCAAACTGTCCATCCAGACGGAAAGTTTGTAATTCGTCCCGCTTTTCGGGGTCGCAAAAAGATAATAAGCCCTGCTGTGTTTAGCGTCCTTATCTTTCATTGCGCCGCTGAAATCATACTTAGCAGCAACTTCTGATGTAGCCTGATAGGTCTTAAAAAAACCCGCATCTCCCTCAATTTCATCTTTCATTTTGAGGGCAGGGTTTTTAACCAGTTTGGTTTTCAAGGAATTATTGATGATAACCAATTCAGCATGCGCCTGAGATTGATAGCCGCGTTCAATGTAATGGATATAGGAAGGGTAAGCGATGGTACTGAGGATGCCGATGATAGCAACGACAATCAACATCTCAACCAGCGTAAACCCTTGAAATTTAGTGATAGACGTATTCATGATTTTATCTATTTATTTTATTCGTTGGCTACATAAGATTGCAGCATGACTACCGTATTTTCGTTTTTTCCCCACGCTTTCGCAGTGACGCGATAAATGGTACGGTTGTCGGTAGAATTGGTGCTTAGGTATTCGATGATATAGCGGGGAGGTTTTTTAGCCCCGCTATTTTTATCAAGCGGATACTCTCTACCATTAACATTAATACATTCTGTTTCTTTCTTAGAATATGAATCAAGACATTCTGCATGCTTTCTTTTCCAAGCTTCTTCAACTTTGCTCAGATCAGCCTCACCTTTAACATCAATAATACCAGTTGGGGTAGTGTATTCTTTAATACTGAGCTGTTTGGCTCTGCAAAGCCCCTTGGAACATTGATCGTTAAAAATCTGAGTGCCTTCTTCAATTGTATAAATATAGTTCTCACCTTCTCGCAATGCAGCTTCCGCAAGCGTAGTAGCAAATTTATGGTCGGCATCATTAGTACTGATTCGCTGCTCGGTATTATAGGACTGGGTCGCAGTAACAACGAGCAAGGCGATGACGATCATGATCATCAGGACAATGAATAATGCAAAGCCCTTTTGTGCAGAGGCTTTAGCAGGATGGTTTAGAGTAATCGGTCTGCGCATTTGTTTCCTCCGCGTACAGTTGCATTGATTTGATAGAGTTGAACTTTGTTTTCATCATTGCTTCCGCCAGCATCAATACTGCCGCTGTTCAACAGGAGTTCGATAGAGGCTGGAGTTTCATCACCAGATAGTGTCGTAGTATATTTAAATGTTTCATCTTTTGTCTTATCCTCCTGCTTCTGAGCATTTCCGGCAGGAGTTGGAGTAGGTGCAGACGCAGATGCCGTTTCACTTTCCTCAAATGTTTCAGGACAATTTTGGGTATAAAAGTAATGAATACTCATACTTTCAATTCCCTTAATCAGCAACTGCGGATTGCTCCACTCACCGTTTTTTGTCAATTGGAAACGGTAAAGACCTTTTTGCCCTCCGGCAGTACCGACAGCATAGGCATTCACCTCATGTTTCATTATGGATATATTGCCTGCTTGGGAACTATCTGTCTTTAAAGCTGCTTTACTATCAGTAATGTCTTCTCCTGGTTTGGTAATATTTGTGCAGCTGCTGGCCACTACTGTTGCCGCATCTGATGATGCGGTATCTATGCCGTATTGGAAAATCAGCGCCTTACCGATCTGGGTAAAGTCCTTTATACCTAAAGAATCTGTTTCTCTGACAGCAGGAAGCATTTTTCCACTACCTTTAAGTTTGAGAAAATCTTTGGAGCCAGAGTCAGCGATAACGGCTTGGGCATCATAGGCCGACATATTGAAACAGCCGAAATTTCCTGCCATACGGGCATCACGTACGATCTGATTAGATGCGTTACGCAAATCCTGCTGAACATTTAAGCGAGCTGTGGCAGCAGTATTCAAACTGCGTGCAGTGAAATAGCTGGAGCTGACTGCCAACAGGACTATCATGCTCAATGCGCTCGCTACAAGGAATTCAATCAGGCTGAAGCCTTGCATACCTGCTTTTACCGGAATGTGTGGGCGGTTTTTATTATTCATTATTTTTCCCTTACGCGTACTTGGTAGGTGTAAATGATCGAATCTTCATATGTTTTGACGTCACTTGCGGCTTTACCGCCTTCTAAATCTTTAAGCCATAAGACTTTGATAACGGTATCAGCATCTGTTTTTTTATCGCAATTTTCGTGGAAAGTTCCGTCATAAGTAGCTTCCTTGTTCAAACTATCTTGGCATACTGAGTAGTAGAACGCAGAGTCAGGAAGAGCTGCTTTCAGTTCGTCATGAAATTTACCAAGCTGTGCTTTAGCCAACTCTTCTTTTTTCATACTCTCTTTCAGCGGTCCTTTTTTCAACGGTTCAGTAGAGGAATCACCGTATGTAGTGTAATAATCCTTATAATTCTTACACCACCCTCTACCATTCCTGCTATTGGTTGCTCCTTGTTTAGGGGTTGGGCATTCTACAAGCCTCGGATTAATCAACATCCCTTCCACCAAATTTTGAGTAAGTTGCGATACGATAGTCTGTCCTTCCGCTTCGCGTACGCTGGAAACGGTACGCAGTTGGATGGCAAGCAAAGCGAGCACGCCAATTGCAAGGACAAACATGGCAACCAAAACTTCAATTAAAGTCATACCTGATTGATATGGCTTAGAAAAACTTACCGATCTCGTTTTGGCGAATCTCGATTCGCTCGTTTTCAGACGACCTTTTGTACGTAATGTCATGGGTTTCATAGAGCTATATTTTATTGTTGGGGTTGTTTGTTGGATTTTGCTTTAGATTCTGCATATTTACAGAGATCGCGTGAATCTGACTTGGCGCAGATTTCTACTCGTCCGCTACTGTCGACCAACACAATGCTGGCACGAGACTTTTTGGTGCTTTCTGTGGTTGCGGCGGAATCGGTCATGCTGATTTTGATATAGCCGTCCGAGTAGGTAAAATCAGTTTTTTTACTGGGTTTATTGACAGAATAGCCAAAAGTACCGTTCGGTTGAAATGCCCAAAAAACAGGCTGTGAATCAGAGTCTTTGCCACCGAATTTGACATGATCAAATTGGTAGGTGACTTTATTCGCATCCTTAGCGTTTAAGACGATAGTGCGCAGGAAAATGTCCGCCCTATCATCATTGTAGTTAACATCACCACTCTTATCAGCATAGGCCAAGATGCCACTTTGATTGTATTTGGTATCACATTTATTGTCTGGAACCCCGTTTTTTCTGATTTGCACGGGACAGACATAGACAGGGAGATTGAGGCGGACTGCTTCGGCTCGTGCGAAACGCAAGAGGTTTGCCACCTGCTCTGCCTGACTGGCTGCGCGGCGGGAGGCAATCCATTCGCTCATATTGGGAAGGGCGATAGTGGCCATGATGGCGGTAATAGCGATCACGACCAACAATTCGATTAAGGTAAAACCTTTTTGTTGTGCGTACATGAGTAGTAAAAACGTCTAGAGTTAAGTAATGTGTTTTATCATCCGGCTTAGAATGTTTTTATCGCCGGTAATTATGCGGTTTGGCTCATTCTAAACGATATTGGGATGAATTGCCTAATAAAATATGAAATTTGCTTGGTTTTTAGACTGATTTGTCTCAATCTTCCATCAATGCGGATTCGGGAATGTAGGCTGCATTGTCGAATTTGGTAAATTGCCCCATCCAAGTGAGGAATACTTTCCCGACGGGACCGTTACGGTGTTTACCGATAATACATTCCGCAAGGCCTTTCATGGGCGATTCTTGGTTATAGTATTCGTCGCGGTACATAAACATAATCAGATCGGCATCCTGCTCGATGGCACCGGACTCCCGCAAGTCGGACATCATTGGGCGCTTGTCGGTGCGTTGTTCGACGGTACGGCTCAACTGCGACAAGGCAATAACGGGAACTTGCAGCTCCTTCGCCAAGGCTTTGAGGGAGCGCGAAATTTCGCCGAGTTCTGAGGCGCGGTTGTCCGAACGGCCTGAGCCTGCCATTAATTGCAGGTAGTCAATCACGATTAAGCCCAATTTTCCGTTGAACTGGCGCGCAAGACGACGGGCGCGGGCGCGCAATTCGAGCGCGGTCAAGCCCGGTGTTTCGTCAATATACATAGGCGCATCGGAAAGCTTGACTACTGCTTCGTTCAGACGACCCCAATGTTCATCTTCCAACCTGCCTGTTTTCAAGACGCTCTGATCAAGCCTGCCCACGGAACCCAGCATACGCATCACCAATTGCGCGCCGCCCATCTCCATAGAGAATACGGCGACAGGCAGTTTGCCCTCTACGGCAACGTGTTCCGCAATATTGATCGAAAAGGCAGTTTTACCCATAGACGGACGACCTGCCACAATAATCAAATCGCCCGGCTGGAGACCTGAGGTTTTTTTATCCAAGTCGATAAACCCTGTCGACACGCCGGTAACTTCATCGGGATTATCGCGGGAATAAAGCATGTCGATGCGTTCGACCACTTCTTTCAAAAGCGCAGGCATTTCGAGAAAGCCTTGTTTGGATTTAGCCGTACTTTCCGCAATTTGGAACACTTTATTTTCCGCTTCATCCAAAAGCTGCCCCGCATCCCTGCCTTGCGGATTGTAGGCGCTACGAGCGATTTCGGTGCCGACTTCGGCAAGCTGGCGCATGATGGAACGCTCGCGCACGATTTCGGCGTAGCGGCGGATATTCGCAGCGGACGGCGTGTTTTGCGCCAAAGTAATCAGGTAATTGAATCCGCCGGCAGCCTCCAATTCTTCATTGCGCTCCAAACTTTCCTGAACGGTAATCACGTCGGCAGGACGGCTTTCGTTAATCAGATTGGCGATGGCGCGGAAAATCAGGCGGTGTTCGTGTCGGTAGAAGTCTTCACCGGTAACTACATCGGCGATTCTGTCCCAAGCCGAATTCTCAAGCAAAAGACCGCCCAAAACGGATTGCTCCGCCTCCATCGAATGCGGCGGCAGCGACAACGCGCTGACTTCGCGGTCTTCAGACGACGTATCGGGATAATCGTTCATGGCAGTTGCTCTTAGGCTAAAATGGGAGTCCGCTATTATAGCGTAGTGGAAATCGGGTTGGCATTACCTTTGTTCTGACTTGCCTA
>CALDNV010000422.1:0-5894 GCA_937914605.1 uncultured Neisseria sp. | reverse complement strand
CTTTTTCGCTGACGGTAACGTTCTTACCGGCGACGACGGTGGTGGTTTTTTCAGTGGCGGCGAGTTGTTCGTTCAACTGGGCGACGTTGACGGCGTCAGTGGCTGCCGTACCTTTGGCTACGTTGCTGATGGCTTTGTTGCCGGCGTCGATGCCGTCGGCAGTGATGTTCACATCGCCTGCTTTCAGACCGTCTTTGCCCAGTGCCACTTTGTCGCCGACTTTGACGCCGTTGTTGTTCACAACGGTCTCGCCTGCGGTCAGGCTGTCAGCCTTCAGATCTTTAGCGGTAGAAACTTTGTAAACGTTAGAACCGCCTGTTTTGTCGGTTTCAACGACGATGTTGTCGTCGCCGCTTTCCACACGACCTGAATTGGCTTTTAACTGGGCAACGTTGACGGCATCAGTATCTGCCTCGCCTGCGGCGACGTTGGAGATTTTATTGCCGCCGTTGTCCAAACCGTCTTTGGTCAGGCTGACAGCTTGTTTGCCGCTGTTTGGTGCCGGCGTCAGGATGATGCCGGTTGCCGTAGTGTCGACTTTGTTGCCGTCTTTGTCGGAAATGCTGCTGCCGTCGGCTTTGAACGCGCTGTGGCCGCCGTCGGTATTGCTCAATTCGATGCCTTTTGCGTTCAGCAAGTTGGTATTGCCGCTCGCTTCGGTCAGTTCGATATTGCCCGCGACGGATTTGGTGGTATTGCCTGCCTTGTCGGTCAAAGTATTGCCTTCGGCTGTCGAAGCGTTGACTTCACCGTCTTTTCCAACCAAGGTAACGTTGCCGCCATTGATGGTCGTGGAGCTGCCGTCGGTATCGAACCGCGCGCTGTTCAAACCTTGCAAATCTTTGGCAAGTTTGACGTTGAGCGTACCGTTAAGGTCGTCTGAAACCACGCCGATGTTGTTGTCGGACAGTTTCGCCGCATCCGCACCGCCTTTAACCAAGACTTGGTTGCCGAGTTTGCGCTCGAAATTCTTGTCTGCGTTGTCACCGCCGAAAGTCAGGCCTTTTTGCAGCTCGGTACCGATGTTGTCCAACGCGCCTTGTACGGTGTTGACAGGTGCGGCCTGCGTACCGTCGGTTTTGGTTACGACCAGATTCGGTACTTCAACCGCGCCGGTAGTCGGATTGACGGTTGCGCCCAATGCGGTTGCCAACGGAGTGAGCTGGCTGACGTTGACGGCGTCGGTATTGTTCACACCGGCAGCGATGTCGGTTACTTTCTTACCGCCGTTAGACAGACCTTCGGTCGTCAGTTTGACGGGATTTGCCGCCGTGCCGACGGTCACGCCGTCTGCAGAAACGGTGGTTTTGCCGCCTGCTGCGTCGACGAATTCAGACGAGGTCAGACCTTTCAGCTCTTTCGCCAGTTTGACGTTGAGCGTGCCGGTCGTGTCGTCTGAAACCACGCCGATGTTGTTACTGTCGGACAGTTTGGTTACATCGGCTTCACCGCCTTTAACGGTGACAGTGCTGCCCAAACGTCGAGTTGAGGGCGTACCGGCATCAGCGGCAAACGTCAGAGGAGTACGTACTGCATCGCTTAACGCACTTAATGCTTCTCCGACAGTATGGTAAGTCGCTACGCTGCTACTATCCGGATTACCTGAAATAACTGTGTAATCCGGTGCAGTAATAGTACCGTCGGCAGGATTAACCTTCGTGCCAAGTGCTTTGGCAACTTTGTCAAGCTGGGATACGTTTACCGCATCGTTTTGCTTCTGGCCATCTTTAACGTTACCGATAGTCGTCGGAGTCGAAGTTTGAGGGTCGGTCGGATTCAATGCGGCAATCGTTACGTCATTACCTGTATAGACAGAGTTATCCTCTACATCGACAAACTTAACGGTGCGCGTTTGCGTAAGCGGATCAACGGTGACTTCACGTCTCAACATTTTGCCGTTGGAACCAATATAGGAGAACGGTGTTGAATTACTAACCGTAGTCAATGTAGTTACATGGACGTTTTTAATTGCATCCGATAACTGCTCAAAATTCACTGCATCAGACGGATCACTGCCTTTGGCAACATTGATAATTTTGTTGTTTGCCATATCCAAGCCGCCATTTGCCGTAATCTTGCCGGCAAAAGTCGGATTATCAACGGTATTGATGCTGACTGCGCCTTTATTTTGGCTCAAACGGATATTTTGACCTGCTTCCAACGTAATGGTCGCACCATTGGTAATTTCTTCCAAAGAATAGTTTTCAGCAACACCATTGGTATTGTTGGTTTTAGCCGTATTCAGCTTGAACGACTTGTAAGAGGCGTTGTTGATGGAAGCAATGGCATCATGAATAGTGCTTTCACCCGTACCGCCGATGTTAGTCATCTTAATAGTGCCGTCATTCGTAATGGCTGCGTTTCCACCCAATACGCCGACTGCGGTCGTACCGATGTTGTTCATGACGTTTTGCGTCGCATAAAGCTGGCTGCCGTTTACTGCGTCGGTGCTGCTGTCGCTGATGCGGCCTGCGGCGACGTTGGTAATCGTGCGCTCTTTGCCTGCCGTACCGATGCTGAGTGTGGACTCAGGCGTGTTACCTGCGAAGTTGCCGAAGGTCAGGCCGCCAACGGTAGCAGAGGTCGTCTGAACGGCTGCTTCAGTCGCGGAATTGGCACCCAATGCGATAGAGTCTTTATGGGCGGCATTGGCGTTTTTACCGAAAGCAATGGCATTACCGGCGGAGGTTTTGGCTTCATCGCCGAAGGCAAAGGTGTCGCCTGCGGTGGCTTTGGCGTTTTTACCGAAGGCTACGGCACGGTTTTGCGTGGCTTGGGCGTTGTAGCCGATGGCGATGGTGTCGTCTTTTTGCGCGTCTGCTTCGTTACCCAATGCCAAAGCATTGTTGGAAGTGGCTTTGCTGTTGCGGCCTGCCGCGACAGTACCGGAAGCGGTTGCGCGGGTATTGAAGCCCAACGCGGTCGCACCTGCCGCCGTGGACTGGCTGTATGCGCCGATTGCGGTGGAGGAATCTTGGTTAGCGATTGCGCCGTCACCGACCGCTACGCTGGATTTGCCCAATGCTTTGGAAGACTGGCCGCCTGCGAAGGAGTTTTGACCGTAGGCGTTGGACGCTTGGCCGACGGCAGTAGCGTTGGTACCGCTGGCTTTGGTATTTGCACCGATGGCAACGGAACCTTCGCCTTTAGTCAAACCGTTGACACTCGCATCAGATACCGTGTCTTCGTTGACAGTGGCGTTTCTACCGATGGCGATAGAGTTGGAAATTGCCGCCTGCGCGCCTGTACCGACGGCTACGGCAAATTCGCCGGCGGCTTGGGCATCGGCACCTGCCGCCAGGGCATCCAGTCCGGTTGCGCCGTCATTGTTGTAGTTGCCTCGGGTATTGGAGGTCGTCTGAACGCTATAGAAATGGCTGGAGTTGCCTCCCAATTGTGTGATTTTGTTGTTCATCGCTTCCAAAGCGTCATGAACATTGGCTGTGCCTGTGCCGCCCAAGTTACTCAGGGTCAGATTGCCCTCATTATCGATTTGGGTATCGCCGCCCAAGGCGTTTTTGACGTTTTTACCCAAGTTGAGCAGGTAAGAATTGGTCGCATAAAGCTGGCTGCCGTTGACGGCATCGGTACTGGTTGCGCTGATAACACCCGCAGAGACGTTTTGAATTTGACGGGTGAAGGCATTGCTAGGTTTGCCTGCCTCAGCGGTATTGATGCTACCGACGGAAACCGTACCGTAAGAGCTTGTTCCGGCAGCAGTATAGTTACCATTAAGTGTGTAGTTGCCGTCGTGGTGTGCTTCGGTCAAACTGTTGCCGCCCAAAGCGACATCGTTTTCATTGGCGGCATGAGCAGAATAACCCAATGCAGTTCCCGTAACAGCATCAGCTTTGGTGTATGCACCCAAAGTTACTGCGCCAACTTCGGCGGAATTAGCAGAAACACCAAGTGCGAGGGTATTGTTTTTTGCAGCAGTTGCCAAATGGCCGAAAGCAATAGCTTCTTTGCCGAGTGCTTTGGCAGTATTACCGAAGGCGATCGAGCTGTTGCCTGTCGCTTGGGTATCCAGGCCCATCGCCATTGCATAGTCGTCTGAAGCGACGGCGTTGCTGCCGATGGCGACGCCGTTGAGTTTGCTGTCGGTTACCTTCGCCATATTGCCGATGGCAACGGCAAAACGGCCGGAAGCGTTGGAATCGATACCCAATGCGACCGCCTCGCTGCCCGAAGCGTTGGCACGCTGACCGACAGCAACGGAAGAAACGGCTCCGGCAACAGTCTCATGGCCGATGGCAACGGTTTCGTGTGCGCTGGCATTGGCAGTCTTACCGATGGCTACGGAATTGTCGCCGCTGGCTCTGGTATCCATACCGACGGCAACTGCGGATTCTTTTTCTGCCAATGCGGTTTTACCGATAGCGACGGTGTTGCTGAAGCTGCCTTTTGCGGCCTCACCGATGGCGACGGTGGAGGCGACGTTCAATTTTTGGGCATCCGTACCCATACCCGCTTCTTTACCGATAGCGACGTTGTTCGCACCGACCACATATGCACCGGAACGCCAGCCGAGGGCAATATTGTCCACACCGGTGGCGTTGTTGCCCGTACCTTTACCGATGGAGATTTGGCGTTCGTTGCTATAGGCGTTACGGCCGCTGTCCGCGCCGATATAGACAGTGTCTGCGCCGACTGTGCGTCCTGCGGAAACGGCATCGTCGTATACGCCCGCGTTTGTACCCACCACAATATTGCCCGTACCAGCCGCTACGGCTTTGTTACCGATGGCGACGGCATTGTTGGCGGTGGCTTTGCTGTTTTGGCCAAAGGACGTGGCGGTTTCAGCAGAAGCGATGCTTTCTTTACCGATGGCAATGCTGCTCATGGCAGTTGCCTGGGTTCCCATTCCCAAAGCAGTTGCACCTTTGGCAGCAGCATTGGCTTGATAACCTACGGCGAGTGTATTCTCATCGGATGCCATACTTTCCAAACCGACAGCAATCGCACGGATTTTAGCTGCCGTACTGGAAGAACCGATAGCAATAGTATTTTGAGCGCCAACCCCACCCAAAGCCTGTGCCTGATGGCCGATAGCGATGGAATAATGACCTTGCGCAACAGTCGGCGACATATTTTGAGTCGAACCGATGGCAATAGATGACGTACCTACCGCCTGTGCTTTACCACCCATAGCAGTTGAGTAAGGGCCTTGGCTAAGTGCCACTTCACCGATAGCAATAGCGCGTTGGCCTGCAGCATTGGCGTTGCTTCCTAAAGCAATAGCGGATGCACCGGCTGCTTTTGCTCCGGTGGAGGCACCGGTACCACCGCCGATTGCAACGGCACTTGCACCTGCAGCATCGGTATTCCCACCTAACGCAACGGCATTTCCTCCTGCAGCGGATGAATTTGCACCGATGGCGACTGACAGTTTTGCACCGGCTTTGGCGGTTGCACCGATAACGACACCGTTATCGGCCTGTGAGACTGATTTATAACCAAGTACGATATTTTGAGTACCGGTGCCTGTTGCATCATTACCCATATAGATAGACTGTGTACTGTTGCTACCGGTACCGGCACCGGTACCGATGGCAATCACATTATCGCTATTAGTACTGTTTTGTAATGTATTTTCACCGATAGCGATATTTCGCCCGTTTGTCGAACTGGAACCGGGTCCTGCACCTTTACCGATAATAATGTCCGCCTGACCTTTCGCCACTGCGCCTTGACCGATGGCAATACTTTGATTTTTTGACGCATTAGAGGAAGAGCCGATAGCAATGGAACCCGTTTCGGAAGTGCGCGTATTCGGACCGATGGCAACATTGCTTTCCCCTTGAGTTTGTGCACTTTGTCCTATAGCAATGGATTTGCCTTGTTTGGCAGCCTGTCCGCCTTCTTGCGGAATGTAATCTAATGCTGTTGTCGAA
>CALDNV010000421.1:0-5913 GCA_937914605.1 uncultured Neisseria sp. | reverse complement strand
AACGGCATGGTCAAAAGCCACACCGTCGGATAGGGATTTCCGCCTAGGATTTCCGGTAGGGATTTTCCACACCTTCAATCAAGGCTCGCAGGTATTCGCGCAACTGCTTCTCGCTGCATCCCATCAGGAGTGCGTCTTCGAATGCGTCTTGCGCCGCCTGATAAAGCTCGGTCATGTTTTCGGTCATGACTTTCACTTTTTCAGTGCAGGATACGATTTGCCCGTCGTCGTCATACCATTTGGGCATTTCAGGCATACTCACGTTGGTACTTTCCTAGACTTAATTGAGGAAACGGGACGGATCGTTTTTCTTCACGCGGCGGGCGAAGGCGTATTTGGCATTCCAGTATTTGTTGCTGAGGCTGGTGACTTCGATACGTTTGCCGGTACGCGGCGCGTGGATGAAACGGTTGTTGCCGATGTAGAGGCCGACGTGGGAGATTCTGCCGCGACCCATCGTGCGGAAGAACACCATGTCGCCCGGCTGCAATTCGCTACGCGATACGCCGACACCCATTTTTGCCTGTGCGGCGGAAGTGCGCGGGAGGTTTACGCCCATCGAGCGTTTGAAGATGTGCTGCATGAAACCGCTGCAATCGAAACCTGTGGACGCGGATGTACCGCCGTAGCGGTAGGCTACGCCCAAAAGCCCCATCGCGCTGCTGATGAGTTCGTCTGCATTGTCTGATGACTGTACAGAGCTTACGGGTTGACGGGGAGCGATCGCGGCAGTGATTGCGCGTCCGGGTTGGAGGAGTGCCGGGGAAGCAGGTTGTCTTGCATCTTCAAATTGGTTTAAAACCTGCTGTCTGCTTCTGACGAACGAATCGAGATCGTCGGCGTTTGCAAAATGAATGCCGGACAGCACATAGACCGAAGCCAATAGTGCCGCCAGCCTGGATAAGGCTTTCATGTTTGACTGATTCCATTTTCAGACGACCTGTCTGCCGCCTGCTATTATGTTATTCTGTATCTGGGATATGCAGGCGATTGTATATAAAAAACAGGATGTTTGGCAAAAAAGCGTCTGTTATATTGCGTTAAAGCGTTGTTTATAAAAAAATTTGCGAAGACACCCAACCGATGATGATACCTACTCTGCTCGCTATGCGCGACTTTTCCAGAATGCGCGAAATTATTACCGTACTGACGAAATACGGCTTGGGCGGCTTTGTGCAGCGCATCCGTTTGGGCGCGGCGGGCGGGGACGAAGTGCATCCCGACAGCCGTTATATGAGTACGCCGCGACGCTTCCGCAAAGCGTTTGAGGAACTGGGGCCGACCTTCGTCAAACTCGGTCAGGTATTGTCCACACGGGTCGATATTTTCGGGGCGGAGTGGATTGAAGAGTTCGAACAACTGCAAAGCAACGTCGCACCGATACCGTCGTCTGAAATCTATACTTTGGTCGAAGCCTATCTGGGCAAACCCGTTTCCGAAGTGTTCCGCAGCATAGACCCGAAACCCGCCGGCAGCGCATCGGTGGCACAGGTACACCGCGCCGAACTTTTAGACGGAACCGCCGTCGCCGTCAAAGTCAAACGCCCCGACATCGAGCCGGTCATTCAGGCAGATTTGCGGATTTTGAACCACCTCGCCAGACTGATGGAATCCGAAATCCCCGAAGTGCGCCGTTACCAGCCCGTATTGATGGTCGCCTATTTTGCCAAGAGTCTGGCGAAAGAAACCGACTTATCGGTGGAGCTGCGTTATATGCAGCGCTTCGGTCAGACCTTTTCAGACGACCCCTTGGTCCGCATCCCCGCCGTCTATCCCGACATTTCCAACCGGCACATCCTCGTACAAGACTACATCGGCGGCACGCTCCTGAAAGACGCCGACCTCGACACCATGCCCCACACCTTGCGCAGCGGGCTTGCCGGACGGATTACCGACACCCTCTTCACCATGATGCTGCGGCAAGGCTTTTTCCATGCCGACCCCCATCCGGGCAACATCTTCATCAACGACAACGGCGGCATCACCTTCATCGACTTCGGGCTGGTCGGACACCTCGGCAACACCCGCCGCCGCGAAATCCTCAACCTTATCAACGCCCTGACCAACAACGACGCGCTGCTCATCCAATACGTCCTCAGCGACTGGGCGCAGGGCGATTTGCCCGACGAAAACCTGCTCGGCGCCGATGTTTTGGAAATGCTGCTCAACTACGAACACACGCCCATCCGCGACCTGCGCGTCAGCCAAGTCATCAACGACATCACTTCCATCATGCGCCGCCACGGGCTGACCCTGCCCGGCGACCTCGTGATGCTCTTCAAAACCCTCATCACCCTCGAAGGCGTCGTCAAACGGCTCGACGGCAGTATCGAACTGCTCGAACGCGCCAAACCCATCACCGAAGCCGCCGTCAAAGAACAAGCCTCCGCCGCCCACATTGCCCGCAACGCCAAAACACAACTGCGCACCCTGTTGCAAATGGCAGAGTCGCTACCGCAAGACTTCTTCAGGCTGACCAGAATGCTGCAAAAAGGCAAATTCGGCATCACCCTAGACCTCAAGCAGTCAGACCGCATCAGCCATCAAATCGACAGCGCCGCCAACCGCCTGACCATGGGCATCGTTACCGCCGCCCTGATTATCGGCTCGTCCATCGTCATGAGTATAGAAACCGGCCCCAAGTTTATCGGCTTCGTCGGCTACCTGATCGCCTTCGCCAACAGCCTGTGGATTATCTGGTCGGTGTGGCGGTCGGGGAAACACTAAACTGCCTGCTTCCGAAGCAGACCGCCTCAAAAGCAGGCAAGAAATTTTGTGCTTTGCACACCTTGCGGCAAGGTATTAAAACAACTTACGCACTTCGGCTTCGATATCCGCCGCCCGCATAAAGGTTTCGCCGATTAAAAACGTATGCACGCCGTGTCCGCGCATAAAGTCCACATCGTCTTTGTTTCGGATACCGCTTTCCGTGACGACCGTTTTGCCCGACAGCTCGGGCAGCAGGTCTAAAGTTTGCTGGAGCGTGACTTCAAAAGTCCGCAGATTGCGGTTGTTCACGCCCCAAAGCGGCGTGGTCATGCTGCGGCATTTTTCCAATTCGGATTGGTCGTGCAATTCCAGCAGCACGGTCAAGCCCAAATCGTGGGCAACGGCTTCAAAATGCGCCAACTGCGCGGCATCCAAAGCCGCCGCAATCAATAAAACCGCATCAGCGCCCCATGTGCGCGCCTGATAAATCTGATAGTCGTCGATGATGAAATCCTTGCGCAACACCGGCAGGCTGACCGCCGAACGCGCCTGTTTCAAATACTCGGGCGAACCTTTGAAATACACTTCGTCGGTCAACACAGACAAACAGGCCGCCCCCGCGCGTTCATAAGCGCGCGCAATATCCGCAGGGTGAAAATCAGGCCGTATCAGCCCTTTGCTGGGACTGGCTTTTTTGATTTCCGCGATAATGGCAGGCAAGTTTTGGGCGTGTTTATTGCGGATGGAAGCAAAAAAGTCACGCACAGGTTCGGCATCGCGCAACCGCGCTTTGACTTCCGCAAGCGGCACTGCCGCTTTTTGAGCGGCCACTTCTTGGGCCTTGGTGGCAAGGATTTTATTGAGGATATCGGTCATAAATGGCTTTCGGTCAATACATGGCGGAACCACGCAAAACAGCAGGCAACCCGATGCCGCCGCTTTTTGCGCCCTTCCATACCGTAAAGGGAAAAACGGTTTATCTTAACATTTACGAGGTCGTCTGAAAAACAGAAGATGGTTTCAGACGACCTCCCCGCGATGACAACACAACATACCTACCCCGCCCGCAACCGAAATCTACCGCCCATCCCGTCTCGCCGGTCAGAAAATCCGCATATGCTATGATGTTTCACTGCCGCGCCATCCAACCGATATCCCGCCGCACACACCTGACACATATCACCCAAAGGAATCATTTATGAAAAGATGGATAATATGGGGCCTCATCCCGCTTCTCCTCATCTGGGCGACCAGCGTGGCTTGGCTGCATTACCAAGCCGTCCAAGCAGAAAAAGCATCCCAAAACATCAAACCTGCCGACATCGCCGTCATCTTGGGCAATTCCGTCAACAGGCGCGGCAAACCCAATCCCTGCCTGCGTTCCCGAGTGGAAGCAGGCGTCGCCCTCTACCGCCAAAACAAAGTCAGCGGATTGCTGATGAGCGGCGGCACGGACGGCGACGGCAGCAACGAAGCGGCAGCCATGCAATCTATGGCGATAGACATGGGCATCCCGCCCGAACACATCCGCATCGAAAACAAATCGGAAAGCACCTTTGAAAACATCGCCTTGAGCGCACCGCTGTTGCAAGACGTATCCAACGTCATCATCGTCAGCGACGCCTTCCATCTCGCACGCGCCGAGTGGCTCGTCAACCGCCATTTGAAAGGCAAAAACGTCCAGTTTTACGCTTCCGATTCCTGCGGCGACTCCACGCCCAATTACCTGCGCAAACTCTCCCGCGAAATACCCGCGTGGATTAAAGCCATGATTATGCACCGCTGAATCCTGTCCGTCCGAAGCAAATGGCTTTCGGTTTGGACAAACCGCGTTCACAGCTAGGCGTTGTCTGCATGGTTCATCATTGACAAAAGGTCGTCTGAAAACCGAAATCCGTTTTCAGACGACCTTTCCGTTATTCATCCCTTCAAACGCCATAACTGCAAATACCAAGCCACATATCGCCGCAAACGCATTTCCGTTATATCCAAAGAAGCAAACAATATTTCCCGCGCGATTCCCGCCTTGTTATATTCCCCGCTCAAGTATTTGTCTGATAAGGAAAATATGATGGGACTCAAATCATGGCTGGGCATTATCTTCATCGGCGCGACGGTGTGGCTCGCCTCATGCGGGCAGTCCGGCGGCACGTCGAAAGGCAAACCCGAACGCGTCGTCATGTTGAATGTATCGTACGACCCGACACGCGAGTTCTACCGCGAATACAACCCGTTTTTCCAACACTACTGGCAAAAAACACACGGACAGGAAGCAGATATCCGCCTCTCCAACGGCGGTTCGGGCAAGCAATCACTGACCGTACAAAACGGCTTAAAAGCCGATGTCGTAACGCTTGCGCTGGCATCCGACATCGACGCGCTCCATCACAGCAAATCAGGCAGGCAACTCTTGTCGGCAGATTGGCAAAAAGCCCTGCCGCACAACAGCACGCCCTATACTTCGACCATCGTGTTCCTGGTACGCAAAGGCAACCCCAAGCAGATTCATGACTGGGACGACTTGGTCAAAGGCGACGTACAAATCATCACGGCAAACCCGAAAACCTCAGGCGGCGCACGCTGGAATTTCCTGTCGGCTTGGGCGTACGCACAAGAAAAAGGCGGGGATGCGGCGGCAGAACAGTTTGTCTCCGAACTCTACCGCCGCGTGCCGGTCATGGACGCAGGCGCGCGCGGTTCGACCATTACCTTTACACGGCGCGGACTAGGCGATGTTTTGCTGGTATGGGAAAACGAAGCCCACCTCGCCTTGCAGGAAAATCCGAACCAATTTGAAATCATCACGCCGTCAATATCCATGCTGTGCGAACCGCCCGTCGCCGTGGTCAGCGAAGTAGCAAAAGAAAAAGGCACGGAACAAATCGCCAAAACCTATTTGGAAATGCTGTATAGCAAAGAAGCGCAACGAATGGCGGCACGCCATTTCTACCGCCCCACCGACGAAGCCGTACGCGCCGAATTTAAAACACGCTTCCCCGATTTGAAACTGGTCGGCATCGACGAAACCTTCGGCGGCTGGCGCAAAGCACAAACACGATTTTTCAACGACGGCGGCGTATTCGATAAGATTTACCGACCGCAAAGCTGATTGCATTCAGATATAGTGGATTAAATTTAAATCAGGACAGGGCGACGAAGCCGCAGACAGTACAGATAGTACGGAACCGATTCACTTGGTGCTTC
>CALDNV010000420.1:0-2813 GCA_937914605.1 uncultured Neisseria sp. | reverse complement strand
ATACTGGACATAACAAGAGAAAATCATGAAGAAAAAACATCTCATCTCTATGCTGATGACTGCTCTGGTTTCCGGCAGCCTTTCTGCCCAAACCTTAGTTACAGTTAATGGTCAAGCCATCGACAGCAGCGTCATTGATGCCCAAGTTGCCGCGCTGCGTGCAGCAAACAACAAAATTCCCGATTCTCCCGAGCTACGCAGAGAACTGACTGAGCGCCAAGTCATCAATACCGTCGTATCACAAGAAGCCAAACGCCTGAAGCTCGACCAAAGCGCCGAATTCAAACAAGCTTTGGAACATGCCCGTACGGATGCTAAAAAACAAGGTGCCGATAAAAAAGCACATTTCAAAACCGAATGGGCGGCATTTGAAAGCGATTTACTTGGACAAGCTTATGCGATTCACGTCCTCCGTCAAAATCCCGTTCAAGAAAAAGACGTCAAAACCGCTTACGATAATTTCAGCAACTTCTACAAAGGCACTCAAGAAGTACAACTGGGCGAAATTATTACCCGCACCCAAGCGGATGCCCAAAAAGCCATTTCTGATTTAAATGCCAAGAAAAGCTTTGCCTCCGTCCTGAAGCAATATTCAATAGATGAACGCGCCAAACAAGCGGGCGGTATCCAGCAAGGTTATGTTCCCTTAAAAGATTTGCAGGAGGCTGTTCCCCCGCTCTATGCCGCAGTTAAAGATTTGAAAAAAGGCGCGCACACTACAACGCCTCTGCAAGACAGCGACGTATATGCCGTCTTCTATGTCAACGACCGTCGGGATGTAAAGCTTCCGTCTTATGACGAATCCAAAAGCAGTATAGCCCAAGACCTGCAAGCCTCCCGCGTCGATGAAGCACTCCAATCTCTGTTGCAAAAAGCCACAATTAAATAACTGTTCACGGAGTTTTTATAATGACATACCAAACTGCCGCCGCAGTCATCATGGCGACGGCTGTTGCCGGATTCGCTGTTGCCAAAGCGCCTGATATTGATCCGGCACGCATAGACAGCGAAGTTGCCCGCATTCTCAAGCAAGCCGAACAGCGTCCTGAATCCAAGCAGCAGCCTGACGGCAAAGCAATCCGCCAAGAAGTCGTCAAACACTTGCAAAGCATTGAAATTCTCAAAAATGCCGCACTCAAAGCCGGATTAGATAAAGATCCCGAGGTCCGCAACCAATTCCTCACTATGGAAGCGGAATTTTACGCGGCGCAATATGCCGACTATCTGAAGCGCACTGCCGAAATCAGCAATGCTGAATTATTGAAGTTTTACGATCAGCAAACCCGCATGATCAAGATTCAGCAGGTTAGCTTCGATACGCCCGAAGAAGCACGAGCAGCACAAGAATTGCTCTTGAAAGGCTTGTCATTTGAAGAATTGACGAAACGATATCCGAATCAGCAACCCGCATTTGAAGATTTCGTCATGGCAAGACAGCTGCGCCAACCGCTTGCAGGCATCTTGGGCCCAATGAATCGGGGAGAGGTAACTCACAATCCTGTTGAAATTGAAAACAAGTTCTTCCTGTTTAAAATCAGCGAAGTCCAAAAAGATCCTCAAGCACCGCCATTTGATCTGATTCGCGATCAACTCACCCAGCTGCTGAAAGAAGATAAAGCCCAACAGCAAATTCACCAGCTATTGCGTGAAAACGGTATCGAGCAATAACACGCACTGAAACGATACGGACTTCGGTAAAACCACGCCGTACCGGTTTAAAGCGGATTCCCATATAAAAAGGTCGTCTGAAACCTGTTTTAAGGTTTCAGACGACCTTTCGTTTGATATGCTTGATTTAATTAACCCGGTTTGCCGTCCAAACGCGGGCGGATGAGCCAAGGGATGTATTTCCATGCGTAAAGCAGCAAGGACAGGGCAAACAAGACTGCGGAAGTGCGGATGCTGTGGGTGTAACCGGTGCCGCTGACGAAGGTTGCAATGATGCGGATGACGGTGGCGGCTATCATCAGCCAAAAGGCGACGGGTACGGATTTGGGTGGCGGATAGATGGAGTTGCCGGTATGCCCGAGCGCGGTGCGCGCCATCATGCCCAATGTCAGGACGCCGATGCCGCCGACGCCGATGAGATGTACGCCAAGATTAAGGAAAGAGCCGTGGAAGTAGGAAGCACCGATGGCAATCAATCCCAAACCTGTGAACAAATAGCCTGCGAACAAAATCCACAGCATCGGTTCTTTCAGAACGGCTTTATACCACCAGCGGTAAACCTGTACGGTAAAAATCACGCCCGCTGCAAAGGCAAAAGCCGATGAAAGCCAAGGCAGGGCATGGTGCGCCATCAGCATGGCAGTCAGCATGGGCAGCCAGAGGGACGCGTGCGCGACCCACATCGGACTGGGGATTTGCGGAACGTTCAGGCGTTTGGAGGTAAAGAAGGAAATAATCCGCATGCCGATAAGGCCGATAAAGCCTGAGACCATAATCAGACCGGACTGCAGCCCGCTGAGCAGTGCAGATGCGTTTCCGGCATGCAGTTGGAAGTGGAATGCGGCATGCGTGCAGCCTAGGACGACGATAGCGAATACGGCGACGTAATTGCGTTTGTTTTTGGAACGGATGACGGGCAATGCCATGCAAACTGCGCCGTACCAAAAAAACAGCGTGCCGAGTATGCCGCTGGCGGTTGCACCCCAGCCCGGAATGAAAACGGCAATCCTTGCTGCCAACCAAAATGCGGTCAATCCTGCCAAAACGCCGCCGCGCGTGGGCGGCTGCCCCGTCCAAGTGGCAACGGCGGTCAATAGGAAGGCAATGACGACGAGTCCGGCATAGCCCCAGATCATCTCATGGGC
>CALDNV010000419.1:0-1402 GCA_937914605.1 uncultured Neisseria sp. | reverse complement strand
GTTGGAGGGGATGTCCAACTTTTGGGGGGCAGTTCAGTTTTCAGACGACCTTTTGTCTCAGGACGATTTAGAACAGATTATTCTTGTTTATCTTTATCAAGTTATTTTATTTTCATTGCTACTGCAAAATAAAAATCGGTCTGAAACCTTATTTGGTTTACAGACCGCTTTTATTATTTATGCCTTATCGGGTAGGCGGTTTGGCGTATCCGTCATCGGCGGGAAAGGCTTGAGGTTCATTTCTGCTGCGGTTTGGGTCGTACAGTTCGAAAATTGCAGTGCCGATTACACCCGTATTGCGGATGGAGCCATTATCTGAGTTGGCGGCATAAGAGTCGCGGGGGCTGCTAAAGACAAACGACGCCACTGCGCTGCTGCTTTTGCGGAAACCTTCGATTTCTAAAGAATCATGAGGGTACAAGACATAACCGTCGGCGTATTTGCTGGCCGATTTGCCTGAAATCACATCTAAACCATCAACGCTGGCTACGATTTCCAAGGTTTTGTTGCTGTTGTTTTGATAGACCAAACGGTATGACTGTCCGTCTGTACCGCGCAGATAGTAGTTGCCTTTGTCACGGAATATCGGCAGCAGGCTGCCATCGTCACCGCGTACAGACAATTCCACTTTGCCTGAAGCTAAAGCAATCGAATTGACGCTGCGGCCGCGATAATCTTTGGAAGAGTAGTTTAATACGCTTTGCGCCAAAGGTTCCTGACTGACACGGCGCAAATCTACAGAATGAACAGGAGATTCCACCTCATCGCCCCAACCCGTTCCTAATTTCTCTGCCGCTTGCGCACTTTGGCTCGGTACGGCTGAATTGGTGGCAGCAGGCGCTTCAACTGCTTGATGTGATTGTGAACAGGCTGCTAAAACGGCAGCCAGCAACACCGGCAGCCATAATTTAAATTTCATTTGAGGCATAATCGCTCCTACGATAAATTGGATGATGGATAAACAACCTGAAATTACATAATGAAACTTTCTGTATCATTATTGTTTTTTCTAAGCAACAGAAACAATACAGCAAAAGAGTTATCCATAATCTATACACTTACTCTAAATGGGTAAGGAACAGTATTACATCATACTTTGTAGGTTTATACGTCTAAAGCGCTTATCAAAGAACTTTTCTCATTGGAGGCTTGTCAATAAACAGGATAAATAGGGGTAAAACCGTCGGTCAGGTCGTCTGAAAATTCTCTTCAAACCTTTATTTATGATTCTAAAGAATTTTAAATAGCGTATTGTCGACTTCAATGATGAAGATTTGTTGAGAGATACCGTATTGTTATGGATGGCAATTTCGACGGCACATTAGAAGATGCCTCTATAAAAGGATAAAATGATGATGAAAATTAAGGTGGCTATGCTGGGTATTACCGGCTTGATATTGTC
>CALDNV010000418.1:0-8912 GCA_937914605.1 uncultured Neisseria sp. | reverse complement strand
CCACGTCCCGAAAGGATACGACATGAAAAAACTCTTACCGGTATTACTCTTAGGCAGCATCGCACTGACCGCATGCGCCGCCCCTTATCCTTACGACTATTACGATGACGACTATCGTACCGACCGCTACGAGCAGCGTTATGACCGTTACGATGACCGCTATGATGATCGTTACGACGACCGCTATGAGCGCGATTACGACCGTAATGACGACTACCGTTACCGCGACGGCAAATATTACGATGACGACTACATCGAACACCAAATTTACAGCGATCCGTCTTTCGAGCAAAAACGCGCACAAGTGATGCGGATTCTCGAACGACGCGGCTACCAAGTTCACGAAATCGAAGCCGATGACCGCCGCGGCCGCCCCGTATTGAAAGCCGAAGCCTTCAAAAACGGACGTGAATACGACATCGTTTTCTCATGGCCGGATTTACGCATCATCAGCGAACGCATCGACTACTGATTTGTTCCGCCATACGCCGCAAGGACAAGCTCCGCGCGGCGTTTTTCTTTTCAGACGACCTTTCCGATAGAGAGGGTCGTCTGAAAACTTGGTTTATTTTATATAACGAAGAAATGCAATCAAATTTTCATAAAACATCCAAACCCAAAAAATATATGCAATTAGAAACGGGCGGTACTTGAGGGAATTTTTGAACTTTATCCGGCTATGGCATTTCTCCTCTAATAAATCTAAGAGTTTTTGCCGCTCCGACTCTTCACAACCTTCCGAAATCTCTGCTTTCAGCATTTTTATGGCTTTTTTGATATGGATTTTCCAGACATCCACAATCAATTTTCCGTCATATTTTGCCTTCAAGTCATCCGTAATAATAACAACATAGAATCCCACGATTAAAATAGCAGCAACTATTGCGGGAATGGGGTGATTATCACTAAGAGACCAAACCGCAACAGTTGATAACAGCAACCATGCAGCATGGTGATTCAACATCTTATGGTAGTAAGCAATCTGCTCATCAAGCTCATGAATCTTATCAACAAAATTCATCTTATTTCCCCGCCTTCAGTGCCGCCAATCGTTCGGCAATACGGTTGTTGCGGCTCAAATCTTCCAATTCCTTCAATTTTGCCAACTGCGCCGCATCGGTGCTGCTGTGCACCGCGTTCTGACGACCCATCACGCGGTCGAAGGCGTTGCCGCTTTTTTCGGCATCACGGGCGATGCGGTTGAGGTCGCTGCCACCTGCCGTTTTGCCTGCGCCCGTGCTTTGCTGCGCGGCGCGCCAGTCTTGCAACTGCTGCTGCATCTCGCGTTTTTTCGCCTGCAAAGCGGCGATAAAGCCTTCAAGTTCTTTTTCCTGCGCGGCGCAATCGGCGATGGTGTTTTCCAAAACAGGCAGACGCGCTTCGATATCCATTTGTTCGGCGATGCCCGCTTCGGCAAGGTCGTCGCGCCCCGCGGCTACGGCGGCTTGCAGGTTGGCATCGATGGCTTCGTGGCGGTTGCTCTCATCCGCCATTTTCTTGGCGGCAAGGTGTTTCTGCGCCAACACTTTGCCTAACTCGGCACGCACTTCGTCCACCGCCCGCTCGATTTCGCGGATGCTCTCGTTCATAACCGCCTCAGGCGCAAGGTTTTCCGCCGCATCAATCAGGGCATGAAAACCGCCGCTCACCAGACGGCCCACTCTGCGGGATAGGGTTTCGCTCATTTGGATTTTCCTTTCTTTATGAAATCATGAGAAATATTGTGTTTAGCCGGCATCCGATTGTGCCAACCAGTCGTAACATTGCTCCCATGACAATGTTTCGTTTTCGTCTTCTTTGCCTTCCAGCAGGGCTTGTTCTAAAGCTCGTCTGAATGTGGCGCGGGTATTTGGGTGGGTAAACCAAGCCGACAATCGGGCGGCGAATTGCGTTCTATTCGGACAATGCTCGGGCAGATAGCAGACTTTGTACCAATCCGGCTCATCGCTTCCATACGGAATTTCTAAATACAAGTCGACAAATTCGCGTAAAGCTGCCGTTTTATCCGCCTGTTCCGTCCACACTGCCAGCAGTTCGTCGACAACATCCAATCCGGCAAATTGAAACATATTCAGCCAAACGACCAAGCAGCCTTCGTAGCGGGGCGCGGTCAGTTGCGAGTCAAACCAAGCGGCGGCGAAACGTTTTAGCCAATCGATTTCTTCTTTTGTCCAGCATTCGGGAAAATGGCAACACAACTTATCGAGCAACGTTTCATCAAGCGATCGGACATCTTCGTCGTTGACCAAAGCCTGCAAAATACGCGGCAGAAAATGTTTCATGTCTAAAGCCGTCGCAGCGCCGTTGTCTAAAGGTACGCTGCCCAAATACGCCTGCAACATATCGACAGGAATCTCGCGTAACGGATATTCCAACAACGCTTGTTGGAAATCTTCGGGAGAGCAGCTATTGCAAGTGCAGATATTCAGCGGGAAGCGCACACTGTAAGGTGCAAATAATTCGTATGCTTCTGCTATCCATTTTTCCATCTTGTTGCCTTGCCTTCGATGTTGGACATGGGTATTCAGGATTGAGGGGAAAGCCTTTCAGACGACCTCAAACCTTGCACTACTTGCTATGCGTGATTTCTTTCAGCTGACCGTTTGCTCCGATAACGGCGCGGAAATTGCCGCCCAGCACTTTAGGTGGTTTGCCGCTGATAACCCAATGCTCCCCGTCTTTTTTCACCCGATACGGCTTTTGCGCTTGAGCGGTTTGTTCGCCGTAATGCTGCGTCACATAAATTTCGGTCAGCCGCAGGACTTGCTGCTCGGTAACAGGTTGTGCACCGCCGTCCGCACTCACCGCCAAAGAGGGATAGATGAACATACAGGTCAGAAGCCAATGGTGGATTTTCATTTTTCAGTCAGCCTTTCCTGCACGCCTCAAACCTCGCCCGCCTGCTGCACAATCTTCGCCAGTTTCAAAGTGTTTTCAAGCTGTTGCAGCACGGTATCGTCGTATGCCGCGCCTTTGCCGGTTACGGCGAGCTGCAGGATGCTGTCGGTGAGGCGGACGATGCGCCACATCAGTTCGCGCTCGTATTTTTTCAAACTGTCGAGGTCGGCTTCTTCGGGCAGATCGGCGGCAAGCGTCGCGCCTAAGTCGGGCAGCTGCTCAAACAAGCGCGCCACGATATGCGAATGCACCCCCGCCTGCTTTTCCGCGTGCAGCACGTCATGTTTCGCCGCTTGGAAAAACTGCTCTTGCGCCGTCAGCGCGGAACCGTAATCACGCGTCTGCGTATGCGCCAAACGCGCCTGCTTGAGCAGCTCGCGGATTTTTTCAGACGGCGTATTCGCACCTTCGATTTTTAATTCGGCAATAAAATCAGCGTCTTCCTGAGTAATTCGCACGCTAACGGGGATACGGTTTGTTGCATTCATATTCGTTTAATTTGGTTTGTATTCATTTGTATACAAATATACAAGATGAAATGACAAGGCGCAATATTTGAAATGGTTTATTTTTGTAAACCCTAGGGGCTGTCGACATTTAATTTTCCAAGTGGATTTTTGTTCACAAAGCGGAAGATTCAAGGCGGAAACCGCAACAAGGTTGGACACCTTGTGAGGATTTCCAACGCGGAAGATAACGCTTTGGGGATAAAAAGACACGGAAACTATTGAATGTTGACAGCCCCTGGTACGCGCTAAAACACGTTTGCGGATACATGGGGAGAACCGAGCTTTTCCTTTATAATCCATCCATCTATTTTTCACTTATTTCAAGCAGGTTCACCATGTCCAAACCCACTCTCCTCCTCGTTGACGGCTCTTCTTATCTTTACCGCGCTTATCACGCGATGGCGCAGTTGTCCGCGCCTGACGGTGCGCCGACGGGTGCGCTTTACGGCGTGTTGAACATGTTGCGTCGGCTGCGGGCGGATTATGTTCATGATTATTGCGCGGTGGTGTTTGATGCGAAGGGCAAGAATTTCCGCCACGAGATGTTTCCCGACTATAAGGCGACGCGCCCGCCGATGCCGGACGATTTGCGCCCGCAGGCGGAAGCCTTGCCGGATTTGGTGCGGCTGATGGGTTGGCCGGTGCTGGTGATTCCGCAAGTCGAAGCGGACGACGTTATCGGCACGCTGGCGGCGATGGCCGGTGAAGCGGGTTGGAATGTGGTGGTGTCCACCGGCGATAAGGACATGGCGCAGCTAGTGAACGAGCGCGTGACGCTGGTGAACACGATGAGCGGCGAAACGCTGGACATTGAAGGTGTGAAGGAAAAATTCGGCGTGCGCCCCGACCAAATCCGCGATTATCTCGCGCTGATGGGCGACAAGGTGGACAATGTGCCGGGCGTGGAAAAATGCGGCCCGAAAACGGCGGTGAAGTGGCTGGAAGCCTACGGCTCGCTGGCCGGTGTGATGGAACACGCTGCGGAAATCAAGGGCAAGGTTGGCGAAAACCTGCAAGCCGCGCTGCCCCAACTGCCGCTTTCGTATGATTTGGTGACGATTAAAACCGATGTGGACTTGCACTCGGAGCTTTCAGACGGCCTCGAAAGCCTGCGCCGCACTTCGCCGAAATGGTCGCAGCTTGCGGTCGATTTCAAACGCTGGGGCTTCCGCACTTGGCTGAAAGAAGCGGAAAGCCGTATGCACGAAGCGGCGGACGGCGATTTATTCGGCAGCAATACGATAGGCGAACAGGCGGCGTTGGATATGGAAACGTCGTCTGAAAAAATCATAGAACATGCACCCGCCCCCGAAAAGCTGGATTATCAAGCCGTTACCACCGAAGCGCAGTTTGCCGCTTTGTTAGACAAACTGTCGCAGGTGGACACCATCGGCATCGATACGGAAACCACATCTTTAGACGCGATGAACGCCTCGCTGGTCGGCATCAGCATCGCGTTCCAAGCAGGCGAGGCGGTTTACATCCCCGTAGGACACAGCCTGACTGCCGCACCCGAACAGCTTGATTTGCAAGACGTATTAGGTCGTCTGAAACCGCATTTGGAAAATCCCGCCCTGAAAAAAATCGGGCAAAACCTCAAATACGACCAACACGTTTTCGCCAACTACGGCATCGCCCTGAACGGCATTGCCGGCGACGCCATGCTCGCTTCCTACATCATCGAGAGCCATCTCGGACACAGCTTGGACGAATTGTCCGAACGCTGGCTCGGCTTGGAAACCATTACCTACGAATCGCTGTGCGGCAAAGGCGCGAAGCAAATCGGTTTTGCCGATGTCGCCATCGAGCAGGCGACCGAATACGCCGCCCAAGACGCCGATTTCGCCCTGCGCCTCGAAGCGCACCTGCGCGCGCAAATGGACGCCAAGCAGCTTGAAATGTATGAAAAAATGGAGCTGCCCGTCGCGCAGGTGTTGTTTGAAATGGAACGCAACGGCGTACAAATCGACCGCGCCGAACTCGCCCGCCAAAGCGCAGAACTCGGCGCCGAGCTGATGAAGCTCGAACAAGAAGCCTACGCCGCCGCAGGCCAGCCGTTCAACCTCAACTCGCCCAAACAGCTTCAAGAAATCCTGTTCGACAAAATGGGCATCCCCACCAAAGGCCTGAAAAAAACTGCCAAAGGCGGCATTTCCACCAACGAAGCCGTGCTCGAACAGCTTGCGCCCGACTACCCCCTGCCCAAAATCATCCTGCAAAACCGCAGCCTGGCAAAACTCAAATCCACCTACACCGACAAACTGCCCGAAATGATTTCCCCCAAAGACGGCCGCGTGCATACCACCTACGCCCAAGCCGTCGCCATTACCGGCCGCCTCGCCAGCAACAACCCCAACCTGCAAAACATCCCCATCCGCACCGCCGAAGGCCGCCGCGTGCGCCGCGCCTTCACCGCACCGCAAGGCAGCGTCATCGTTTCCGCCGACTATTCCCAAATCGAGCTGCGCATCATGGCGCACCTCTCCGGCGACAAAACCCTCATCGCCGCGTTCCAAAACGGCGAAGACGTACACCGCCGCACCGCAGCCGAAGTATTCGGCATCGCCCCCGAAAACGTCTCGTCCGAACAACGCCGCTACGCCAAAACCATCAACTTCGGCCTGATTTACGGCATGGGCCAATACGGCCTCGCCAAATCGCTGGGCATAGACAACCTGTCCGCCAAAACCTTCATCGACCGCTACTTCGCCCGCTACCCCGGCGTCGCCGAATACATGCAGCGCACCAAAGAACAAGCCGCTGCCCAAGGCTTCGTCGAAACCCTGTTCGGCCGCCGCCTCTACCTGCCCGACATCCGCAACAAAAACGCCAATGCCCGCGCCGGAGCCGAACGCGCCGCCATCAACGCCCCCATGCAGGGCACCGCCTCCGACCTGATCAAACGCGCCATGATAGACGTGTCCCGCTGGCTTTCAGACGACCTTCTGCAAAGCAAACTGATTATGCAGGTGCATGACGAACTGGTGCTGGAAGTACCCGAAGCCGAACTGGATTTGGTCAAAGAAAAACTGCCGCAGATTATGGCGAAAGTGGATGAAGGGATGTTGAACGTGCCGCTGGTGGCTGAAGTGGGTGTGGGGATGAATTGGGAAGAGGCGCATTGAGATAGTATGGCGTTTAACCGATTGTTTTGAAAAAAGGATAAAGGAATGAGTGTTCAAGATTTAATTGACGCAGCCGTAGAGTTATTCAAAAACAAAAAAATTGATGAGGCTATTGAGACGCTAAATGAGGCTTTAGATGGAATCGAAGATAAAGATAGCCAAATTCAGCAACAAAACGATATCCAGTTTTGGCTTGGTCGTTGTTATTTTGAACAGGCGATAAAAACTAAAAGAAAGGATTCAAAACAGTTTTTTGGGCAGGCCGTTAAACATTTTCAACAAAAATTGGTACTTGCTAAACAGCTAGAAGGAGAAAACGGCATTCAAGAACAATATAATGCCCAATTTGGACTAGGACGTTGTTATTTAGAGCAAGCAAGGAAAGCCAAAGAAAAGAATTCAAAACAGTTTTTTGAGCAGGCCGTTAAACATTTTCAACAACGATTAGTACTTGCCAAACAATTAGAAGGAAAAAACGGCATTCAGAAGCAAATCAATGCCCTATCTTGGCTAGGACGTTGTTATTTAGAACAGGCAATGAAAGCTGAAGAAGAGGGTTTGGAACAATTGTTTGACCAAGCAGTTAAATACCACAAACAGCAATTGGTACTTGCTAAACAACTGGAAGGCGAAAACAGTATTCGGCAACAGAGTAATGTCCAATCTTGGCTAGGTCGTTGTTATTTAGAACAGGCAATTAAAACCGAAGGAAAGGATTCGAAACAAAATTTTAACCAGGCAGTTAAACACCACAAATTGCAATTGGTACTTGCCAAACAACTGGAAGGCGAAAACAGCATTCAAGAACAGAACAATGCACAACATTGGTTAGGTCGTTGCTATTTCGTACAGGCGCTGAAAGCCAAAGGAAAGGGTGCGAAACAGATGTTTGACCAGGCTGTTGAACACCTCTATGAGCAATTGACACTAGCCAAAAAGCTGGAGGGCGAAAACAGCATTCAGGAACAGATCAATGCCCAATCTTGGCTTGGTAGTTGCTATTTAGAGCAGGCGCTGAAAGCCGAAGGTAAGGATACGGAACAGTTATTTGGGCAGGCAATTGAATATTACCAAACGCAATTAGGACTTATCAAGCAACTGACAGACAAACAAACCCGTCTTCGACAACAAAACAATGCCCAATTTTGGCTAGGTCGTTGTTATTTCGAACAAGCAATAATTCAAAAAAAATGGGAAAGATATTTTGAATGGAAAAAACAGAAAATACAGGGAGATTTATTTGAAACTAAAAAAGGAGATTTAATAAACGCCATCACTACCATTCTGGCAGTTTTAAATATCCCACCTATGGAATTAGGAGCGATTCCTCTTGCCCATTACACTTCGCCTTCAGTATGCGAAAGATTGTTCGGCATTGTCAGCGATAAAACTAATGATGAAGCCGATAATAACGACCCTGTTGATAATAACAATGTTAGTCCGATGAGAATCGGCAGCTCCACTTATATGAACGATCCGACTGAAGGAGAAGGGCTATTGGAGCTACTGAATTTGCAGGATTTAGAATTGGAAAACAAGGCTGACAGCCCTGTACATAATGCTTTCTTTACCTGCTTTTCCAGCCGCGTAAACGATTTGAACCAGTTCCGTTTGTATGGCAAAGAAAACGGCGTGGAAGCATCGGGCTGCTGCTTGGTATTTAATAAAAGCGGGGATTGGTTAAAAGAGCCTGATGTTTCTGCTTCGTTCGGAGGGGTTACAAATAAACAGAATGGAGGTTTAAAAGAACCCGCGGAGGTAGATGTAGCAGGTTTAGAAGATGAAAACCTGCCTCTTTATCAGGTAGCTTATATCGCTTATTACGATGAATATATTGCTAAGGAAAAATGCACAATATGGCTACCCGATGCAAGAAGACCAAAATTCGGTATTCGATTAAAGCCTGTTGGGAAAAATCTAAAATGGCATAAGTTCCGTATTAAGGAGCTCAAAGCAGCGTTGTGGAAGTTAATGAACCTATCTAAGATAAAAGATGAAGACAAAAAAGCTTTGGAATATATCCGCTATCTGTTTAAAGATTTTGCTTTCCGCGATGAGGAAGAGTTCCGATTGCTGAAAATTGAACAAATTGGTTCGGATAACATCAAATATTGCCAAACCACAAAATCCGTCTATCTGCCTTATGCCGATATACGCGATATTGTGGATGAAGTGATTTTGGGGACGAATTACGAAAAGAGCGGAAAAGAGCGCAAGGCGGAAGCGTTTCAGCATTTGATGCGGAAGCATTATCCAAACGTTAAAGTTTCCCGCTCATCGCTGCCGATTAATGCCAATCCGCCGATTAAGAAGGATTAGCCGGCAGTAGCAACTGTATTTTTCACCCCGTCGGGCAAAAATACCAAAACTCAAATCAAGC